>CAYPUM010000119.1:0-8952 GCA_964413545.1 uncultured Roseibacillus sp.
CTCGGCATGCCACTGAACCCCTCGAGGCCCGCTCCTCGGACCTCGCCCGGGTAGAATTTGTTCTTCTGTTTGACGATGGTCTCCTCGGAGACGACGAACTGATGTTCGCAGGCGCCGCATTCGACGGTCCGGCCGTTCAGTTCGCTGCCGATCCGGAACTGGCGGCGACAGGACGGGCATTGGATGCGGAGCGTCATGGGTCAAGCCGGTTTTCGAGAACAGACTCCCTGCAACAAGACCGATGTCCAACACATTCCGTTCGACTTTTTCGGCTTCTTCCCGGCCTTGCCCCCGGCCCCGCCAGCGGCTACCACATCCGTATGCGGCCCGAGATCGTCTCCCTTCTGCAAATCCAGCAACGCGACACCCGCCTCCAGGAACTCCGCCAACAGTTGCAGCGCATCCCAAGGGAGCAGGACCTCGCCCGCGACCGGCTCGCGCACGATCAACAAGCCGTCGAAACCGCCAAAACCGCCGTCCAGAACAACGAAATCGCCATCAAAAACCTCGAAATCGAAATCGGCACCCGCAAGGAAACCCTCCAGCGCCTCAAACAGCAGCAGTTCGAAACCCGGAAAAACGAGGAATACCGCGCCCTCGGCCACGAGGCGGAACGCTACGAAAAGGAAGTCGACACCTTCGAAACCCGCGAACTCGAACTGATGGAGGAGAGCGACCGCCTCCGCAACGAACTCGAAGCCGCCCGGTCCGCCCTCGACACCATCCGAAACGCCGTGGAAGCCGAGATCGCCACCCACTCGGAACGCGCCGCCGCCTTCTCCGGGGAAATCAGCCGTCTCGAACACGAACGCGCCGAACTCGCCCGGCCGGTCGATCCCGACCTCTTCTCACTCTACGAGCGGCTCCTCAAGTTGCGGGGCGCCCCGGTGGTTGTCACCCTCTCCGAAAGCCGCCAGTGCGGGGGCTGTCACGTCCGGGTCACCCCCGCCACCATGGTCCGCGTCCAAAACGCAAGGGAACTCGTCCAATGCGAAAACTGCGGACGCATCCTCGTCCCCGACGCCTGACCCCGCCCGCATCCCGCATCTCGCAGCCCCCATCGGCCGTCGCCATGGCCATGGCGGACAAGTCCCGCCTCTCTCCCCCGCCCAACACAGCACGCGACACGCCTCGCCCCGCAAAAAATTGATTGCATTGCCCCCGCTCATCCGCTAGGCCTCCCGGCCCCCGGACGCCCGCCCCCGCCGTCAACCCCCTCGCTCCCCTCGTCAACCAACCCGCACCACCAATGCCATGGACGTCATTCGCAAGATCGAGCAGGAACAACTCAAGGACGAGGTGGCTGACTTCAACGTGGGCGACACCGTCAAAGTCCACACCCTTGTCCGGGAAGGCGGCAAGGAACGCACCCAGATCTTCGCGGGCGTCGTCATCGCGAAGCGGGGCAGCGGGGTGAACGAGTCATTCACGGTGCGCAAAATTTCCTACGGCGAAGGTGTCGAACGGGTCTTTCCGGTGCACTCGCCGCGGCTCGGAAGAATCGAGGTCACCCACCGCGGCAAAGTGCGCAGGGCCAAGCTGCACTACCTCCGCCGCCGGGTCGGCAAGCGCGCTCTCCTCGTCAAGAGCGCCGCCCGCCGGTAGCCGTCGGGACTTGCCCTTTGACTTTCGGGTCCCGAGGCGGGACTCTCCGTCAGCGTGCGCATTCCCATTCCGGCCGCCATCCTGATCGCGCTGGCGGTCCTCAGCGCCACATGGTGGCTGCGGACCCGCGACATGGACTTCATGACCTCGGAGGGCGTCGCTCCCCGGCTGCCTGAAGCGATGGCCCCCGTCGCCGACCATGGCGGGGACGGGACCGCTCCGGCCTCCGCAGCCCCGCCGCCTGCGCTGACTGAGAGCACGCCCGCTCCCCCCTCCTCCCCCGGCCCCGCCCTGCCGCCCATCGAATTCGGGGACCTTGATAGCGCCCCCGGCCTTGCCGAATACTCCGAACACGCCTCGAAGGGAGCAGCTTATCTCATCCGCCTCGCGAGGGAATTGGAATCCCGCGGCGAGTTCCAACGGGGCCTTCTCGCTTGGGAACGAGTTCTCGATTCCTGCAAGTCCGACAACGCCGCCCGCCGCACCGCCGAGGATGCCGTGCTGCGCATCCGCCCGACCCTGCCCCGCTGGAACATTGATCCTGAAGGCGAGCGGCCAGTCGAACTCCGCATCGGAACCGCCCGCAAGGACAACCCCGCCCTCAAGGAGGCGGCCGAAAGCGTCGCCGCCTTCCTCCGAAGGAACTCCGACGACATCCTCGCCGTCACCCCGCGCATCACTTCCTCCCGCTCGCACACCAGTCCCGACCGCGCTCCCATCGCGGTCTACTTTCACGGTTCCGACGGGGAGGCCGGGAACGACAGCAGCGTGGTCGCCATCAGTCCGGCCGAAACCAGCGTCGAATCCCTGCGCAAGGCCCTCCTCGCCTCGACATACCAGATCGTCCGTCGCCAAATCTCCGGCGTCGGCGGCGTCCTCCCGCCGCCAACCCTCGCCCGCCCCGACGACCCCGCAACCGGCTTCCAGCGCTCCGTCACCCGCCTCCACTGGAGGGTTTTCGCGGAGTCCCTGCTCCAGCCGCCCGCCCCGGACATCGCAAGCCCGGGACCCGAAGGCCGCTGAGCGATTGCAAAGGCGGCGCCTCCGTTTGACACGGCCCCGCCCCGATATCATCCTAAGCCCATGAGCCAAGCCGTCCCGGCCATCGCAGTTCTCCTCTTCCTCATGCGGTCGCCTTTTGCCGGCGCCGAACCCCGCGACCCGGCGAAAGCCTCCCCTCCGCCCTCGCATGAGAAGGCCGAGACGACTGCCACCGCCCCGGATCAACCCGCGGTGCGCGACCTCGGCGATGGCAAATACGCGGTCGGAAAGCTCATCCGCCTCGACCGCTCCAACCGCCGTATCATCCTCCCGGCGTCCGTCAACATGGTCGAGGGCCCTCTCGAATTCGCCCTCGTCCATCAGAACGGAAAAATTCACGAGTCCCTGCTGGTCACCGCCGCCCGCCCCTTTCATCTTAATGTGGCTCTCAAGCTCCTCGGTTTCAAGGAGTCGGCCGAGCTGTTTCCGATCCTCGACGACGACTACCGGCCCACCGGCCGCTTTCACAAGGTGCCTGCGGAGATCCGCTCCGCCGCCCGGGCCGATATTCGCGTCGCATGGAACGACGCCGGAGGCACGCGCCGCGAAACCGCGCTGAACAAGTGGATCATTTACGTTCCGAGCGGGAAGCCGCTTCCGGTCATCCCGTGGGTCTACGGCGGTTCCTACCATCACGAGGGCGTCTTCCAGGCCGAGGCCGGCGGCGAGTTCATCGCCCTCTTCACCTCGCAGGGGTCTCTCTTCAACTACCCCGGCAAGGATCACGACCTCGACGACGTGTGGATTCCCGCCACCAAGAGCGTCCCGCCTGTCGGCACTCCCGTCACGGTCATTATCCGGCCAGCCAACTCATCACCCGATCAGCCATGAAATCGCTCCTTCCATTCCTCGCCCTTGCCGCCTCGTTCCCGGCGGGCGCCTTCGGCCAAGACGCCAATCCCTACCTCTCGCTTCAGCTCGAGATGAGGCACGCCATCAAGCGCGGCAACGCCTACCTCAAGGCCGAACAGGATCCCGCCGGATACTGGCGTGATCCCGACACCCCCGCCCTGACCGCCCTCCCGCTCACCGCGGCCATCCGCGACCCCAACCTCGAGCCCGGCACGCCCCTCCCGGAATACGTCCGCAACGGCTATGACTGGCTCCTCGGCAAACAAAAGGAGGACGGAGGCATCTACGGCAAGGGCCTCGCCTCCTACAACACCTCCGCCGCCATCATGGCCCTCCTCGCCCGCGGCCGCGAGGCCGACGAACCAGCCATCCTCCGCGCCCGCGCCTTCCTCGTCAATCAGCAGACCGACTGGAACACCAAGGGCGAAATCGACAACAAGTTCGACGGGGGCGTCGGATACGGCGGATCTTACGCCCACTCCGACCTCTCCAACACCTACCTCGCCCTCGAAGCCCTCTACCATTCCCGCCCCATCGCCGAGGACAACAAACACGGCGAACAGCCCGAACTCGACTGGAAGGCCGCCCTCAAGTTCGTCTCCCGCTGCCAGAACCTCGAAGCCACCAACGACCTCGGCTGGGCCTCCGACAACCCCGCCGACAAGGGCGGCATGGTCTACTTCCCCGGCAACAGCAAGGCCGGAGAACGCGAACTCCCCGACGGCCGCGTCGCCCTCCGCTCCTACGGATCCATGTCCTACGCCGGCCTCCTCTCGTTCATCTACGCCGACCTCGACCGCGACGACCCGCGCGTCAAGGCCGTCCTCGACTGGCTCGGCCGCAACTACACCCTCGAGGAGAACCCGGGCCTCGGTCTCCAAGGCCTCTACTACTACTACCACACCCTGACCAAGGCCCTCGTCGCCGCCCGCATCGACCGCCTCCCTCTCGGCGAAGGCAAATCCGCCGACTGGCGCCGCGACCTCGCCCAGGCCCTCCTCCGCTCCCAGAACACCAACGGCTCGTGGGTCAACCCCAACTCCCGCTGGTGGGAGAACGACCCCGTCCTCGTCACCTCCTACGTCGTCCTCACCCTCGAACAAATCGACGCCTCCCTCCCCGCCCCCGAATAACTCCGCCCACCGCGCCCCGCGCTTCGCTCCTGCCATACTTCCGGCTTGATTCCCCCCGCCGAATCGGGGACCGTCCCCGCCTCGCGCGAACGGGGAGTAGCTCAGCTTGGTAGAGCGCCGGCTTTGGGAGCCGGAAGTCGCAGGTTCGAATCCTGTCTCCCCGACGTTCAGCAACAAGGTGGCGCAGCTTTCCAAGCTGCGAAAGTCCGCGCAGGTTTCCAACCTGCGCGCCGGTCCCAGCGCCACCAGCATCGAGACCGTCCGGCTCCCGGCAACGGTCCACCCCGAAACCGGCAACCCGAGAGAAACGGTGATCAGGTCAAGCTCCACTCTCAATAGCCAGCGCAACTGAAGTGACGGAATCGTTGCATGGGCTCTTCGGCGCCGGACTTTTCTCCGCCCCGGATTCCCACTACATAACGCCACACCGACCGACCGCGCGCGGTTGGCTCCTCAGCAATTCCCGACCCTCATGAAGCGAACCCTCCTTCTATTGGCTCTCCTTGCCGTTGCTGCCGCCTCCGGATCGGCGGAAAAAAGCGACCGCACCACCAAATCGGCGCCCGTCCAGCTTCCCGCTGATTCCGCCCCCGGAGCGGCGGATGCCGCCGCCGGAGATCCCGAGCCTGCCCAACCGCGTCCCCCCGCCGGGAAGGACGGCGGCGAGCCCCCCGAAGCGGACGGGAACGTCATCGTCGTCGCCCCCGAACCCGACCCCGCCGCCCCGGCCAAGGGCATCGCGCTCGACAAGGCGCTCGACAGCCTGCGCCGGCAGCGCGCCAAAGGCGAGACCGCGCCCGCCGTCATCGAGTTCACCCCGGGCATCTACTACACTTCCCTCACAATCGACCCCGAACTCGCCGGAGAGGGATTGACCCTCCGGGCCGCCAAGCGCGCCGAGGGCAAGGTGACCCTCTCCGCTGGAATGCCCGTCAAGGGCTGGGAGGAGGCCGGCAAGAACCTCTGGCGTGCCAAGGCAGACCATCCGGAAATCGCGCAGTTCTTCGTCAAGGGGAACCTCCGGAAATACAGCCGCGCCCCCAACACCCGATTCTGGCGCATCCGGAAGGCCGGGCCCGACCGCCGCACCTCCTTCACCGTGCCGCCGAATACCGTTCCTCCCGTGGAAGACGTTTCCAATCTCCAGTTGGTCTTCTTCCACGACTGGTCGGTGTCCCGCGTCCCCGTCAAGAGTTTTGATCCCGCCAGCCGCACCCTGACCACCGTCGCGCCCGTCGGGGCCGAACCGCCCTACTTCGCGATGAACCACTTCGAACCTCAACCCCGCTTCTTCCTCGCGGGAGCGCGGAGTTTCCTCGATTCCCGCGGCGAGTGGCACTTCGACCGCTCCAGCCGCACCCTCACCTACTGGCCCCTCCCCACCGAACGACCGGATACGATCGAAGCCCGCATCCCCGTGAAACCTCACGTCCTCGCCCTTCGGGGGACGAAGGAACGCCCCCTTCGCAACATCAACATTGAAGGGTTGATCATTGCCAACGCCCACTACCCCGCTCCCCCGGCCGGATACGCCGGCATCCAGGCCACCCTCCACGAAAAGCGCCCGGGACCCGGCCGCATGTTCGTTCCCGCCTCGATCATGGCCGACTACTGCCGCGACACCCGCCTCTACAACTGCATCGTCACCGACTCCGACAACGGCGGCCTTTGGATCCGCTCCGGATGCCGCGACGTCGCGGTGGAATACTGCACCTTCCGCCAACTCGGAGGCAACGGTATCATGATCGGGACTCCCGGCGAGGAGAAGCCCGTCACCCGCAACATCAGGATCCGTCGCGTCCTCGTCGATCGCTGTGGGACTCGCTTCCCCGGCGCCGTCGGCATCTGGATCGGCATGGCCGCAGATTGCGTCGTCGAGCGCAACGAACTGCGCCACCTCCCCTACTCCGGCATCTCGCTCGGCTGGCGCTGGGATGACACCCCCACCGTCTGCAGGGGCCACCGCGTCGAACTCAACCGCATCCGCAGCGTCATGAAACTCCTCTCCGACGGCGGCGGCATCTACACCCTCGGCGCCCAGCCCGGAACCGTCCTCCGCGAAAACCAGATTCACGACATCGCCCAAAAGAACGGGCGCGCCGAGTCCAACGGCCTCTTCATGGACGAGGGAAGCAGCGGCATCCTCGTCGAGGACAACAACTTCCGCGGCATCCGCCACTCCCTCATCCGCTTCCACAAGGCCGGCAAGAACACCCTCCGCGGCAACAAGTTCGAAACTCAGAAGGGCGTCCCCGCCCTGAGATTCCAAGCCACCCCCGAATCCAACATCACCGTCGAGAACTAATCCTCCACGGGTCTGGTCTTGGCCTCCACTGCCAGGAACTTCCGGTCACCCTCCGCCGGGACGGAGACAACGGCCCGAGTGGCGGAGGCCGCCTCCGTGGCCTCGCCGCCGGCGTCCTCCTCAAACCTCTGCAAATCCTCACTGCCAAGGATTCTGGTGGTTCGGGGCCGGGCGGACGCAAATCGCGCATCTGCCACCAACCGCCCGTTCTCCACGCGGGGGTTCTGCAACTCCGTTGGAATGGTCTTCGCATACAGGTCCTCCGGATCAACAAGGAGCCCCACGATCATGACATCCCGCCAGTCGGTCTCACCCTCGCTGTATACGATATGCACGTTCGCGCCATTTCCCCCAACCAGGCGAATCGGGCGCGGGGGCGTCCATGAATCAGGATATCCCGTTTGGGTGGCGGCATCGAGTTCGAATGCCCCGGCTCCCGCCGGACTGTTGGCGGGTTCAATCGCAACCTTCTGATCGGTGCTTTCAGCTTCCAGTGCCCATATGAAATGCTCAATAACGAGCACCTTTCCGTCCGGCACCGCGTACGAGGCACTCCCATCATGCAGCACTATATTCACGGGAGTGATTTCACCTTGGGCAACACTTGCCGAGGCAAGCAGCATCACAGCGGGTTTTTGCAGTCTCTTCATTGTTGTAACTTGCCGGCTCCTCGCAGCATCCGCACCATTGCACGGCCGCGCTTCACGGGCAACTCGATAATCAAGCTGCCGCCGTTCCAGGTTGATTCGACAGGACAGGGCCGGCTTGCACCCCCGGACGAATCGCATTTATGACGAAATCCCCGGAAAAGAGATCCTCGCTCCGCAGGACAACCTTGGCCTTCCCGGCATCTCCTGCATATACGACGGGTATGACGTCGCCCCCCGGCACATCGAAGATGTTTGCCCTTGCATCGGCGTCCGGCACTCGAATCACGTGCGGTTCAAGCATCCACTTCCTCCCGCGCATCGCGGTCATGTGCGGCCCGTAGTCGAGGTATCGCTTGTCCACCCACTCACCGGGCCGCAGCGAATGATCGTTGCCCGGGAAGGGACCCATTGGAAACACGCCCGCATCCTTGTCGTCGAAGGTCACCGCCTCGATTCCTCCCCGGCCGGAGAGCGACACAACCAACCGTTTCGATTTGACGATGTGCCCCTTCGCATCCTGCGCAGGCACATCACCGCCAACGGCCGCCGCGAGCAGACATGCCGCGCCGGCCATGAAAGGAAAACGGGCCTTCATCTCGCTCCCCGAATGGCTGGATTCGCTTCTATCGGCCGGGCAGCGCGTCGGCCAGCGATGCGTCCATTGGCACCACGATCACGTTGTCAAAATTCGCCCCGCCACCCTGGGCGCGAACGCCAACCGCGCCGGAAAGGATCGGGTCCTTCTTGTCGGTGTGGTCGATCCGCAGTCCCCGGCTCTCATCCTCGGAAGGGTGCATCCGGTCAAACCAGACGCGAATCCTTGCGCCCTCGGCCGCGATGCGGATCTGGTTCCACACGCCGGGAACCACCTTGCAGTCGAGCTCTGCAAGGTCGAAGGTGGCGAGCGGCTGCCAGTTGTTGTTCATCTTGCCGAGGTACAGCTTCCGGGTGTCGAAGCCGACGTAGTAGCCGCGCAATGCGTCGCGCCCGCCGCCGGGGTCGTTCGCGCGGAAGACGAGCCCCGCATTGCCTCCCTTGCCCCGGAGCATGACAACGCCTTCGAGCACGTAGTCCTGCCACCCGGGATCGCCGGCGATCATCTTCACCCCCGGATCGAGCTTGAGCACGCCGCTCCCGGTCGCAGCCGCGTCGCCGTAAGCTTTCCAACCGGCCCTTGACGGCGACGGGGGGACGTCCTGAAAGTCGTCGAACAACAATGCCTGCCTCTCGCCGGTCGTCCAGCGGCGGATCGCCTCGGCCTCGGCCAGCGAGACGGGAGTCGCATCGGGCCACATCAGCCCGCACCAGGGAACGGTCGGCTCCGGCGTGCCGTGCTTCGTGCCCCAGTACCAGCGGCAGTTCGAGT
>CAYPUM010000120.1:0-8939 GCA_964413545.1 uncultured Roseibacillus sp.
ATCACGCGGGGCCAACGAACAATTAAGGGTGAAGCGATGCCGCCTTCGTGATTGTAGTGCTTGTACTTCCGGAACGGCGTGTTGTTGAGGTGGGCCCAGCACCGGCCGATGAAGACATTCGAGTGCGGGTCGCCGGGACGCTTCCCCTGGTATTTCCCCGCCACGCCCGTTTCGGCATTGCCGCCGTTGTCGGAGAGGAAAAGGATGAGCGTGTTGTCCAGCTGCTTGCGCTCCTCGAGGGCGGCCACGAGCTTGCCAACGTTCCTGTCGATCTCGTCGATCATGGCGGCGTAGATCGCCATCATGTCGTCGTAGCGCTTCTTCCTGGCAGCGGACAGCGTGTCCCATGCCGGGACCTCCGCGGGACGCGGCTCCAGCGCCCATTCCCGGTCGATCAAGCCGGAGGCGATCTGGCGCGCGTAGCGCTCCTCCCGCAGCTTGTCCCATCCCTTCATGTACATGCCGCGGTATTTCGCGATGGTCTTCTCCGGCGCCATGCACGGAAAGTGCGGCGCCACATGGGCGAGATACCAGAAGAACGGCTTGTCCTCCTTCAACGCCTCGTCGACGAACCTGATCCCCTGCTCGGTCCACAAATCGGTGCCATACCACGGCGGGTTCAGCCGCGGATCATGGCGGGAGATTTCCTTGCCGTTGAGAAAGACCTTCGTGCCGCCCTTCCATCCGGTCTGGTTGTCGAAGTGGAGTCCGCCTGCCGGCAGGTTCAGGCTGCGATGAAATCCCCTCCCCCAGGGCGTCACGCCATGGTCGAACCCCACGTGCCACTTGCCGGTCATGGCAGTGAAGTATCCCCCCTCGCCCAACACCTCCGCGATCGTCACGCACCGGTCGTTGAGCCGCCCGCGGTACCCCGGCACCCCCTGGTCCCTCGTCATCCAGCCCACCCCCGCCTGATGCGAGTAGAGCCCCGTGAGCAGGGACGCTCGCGTCGGGCAACACCGGCCGGTGTTGTAGAACTGCGTGAACTTGATCCCGTTCGCCGCGAGCCGGTCGAGGTGAGGAGTCGGGATCTCCCCGCCGTAGCAGCCAATGTCGGAAAACCCCATGTCATCGACCATGATGAAAATGATGTTGGGCCTGCCCTGCCCTCCCGACGCGTTCGCCACGAGTGGCAGGCACAGCGAGAAGATGAGGAACAGAACCCTGAGACATTTCATGGAGTGAGGATGCGGGGGTTGTTGGCCGGGGATGGATACGCGCCGGGCGATCAACTTCCGAAGAAGGAACCGGGATTGAGCCGTCAAGCGGCAGGTTGTGGCAAAAGCTGGACCGGACACCGGCGCCATCGTGGCCCACCCTGCCGCGGAACTCCAAGCCGAAAACGTCGCCTGCGAAATGGAATGCATCGAACCCATGTCTCTGAACTGTCGTCCTCGGGAGGTTTATTCGTCCTCCACGCCCGGCAAGGTCCGGCGTTTCTGAAACCGCGGGTCAAGATGGGTCAGGTCCTCGGGCGGGGCCGCAGGGGGGGGTCAGGGGCCGGGCGATAGTGCTTGCAGCGCCGGACGATTCGGCCTGTTGTCAGCTCATGCCCGAGCCCGCATTTTGCAGACTGGGAACCAGAGTTCGATGAGCAGATCGAGCGGAGCCTCGCCGAGGCAAGCCCTCTCCTACGCCGCCGCCCAATCCCGCGCGGGGCGCCTGCAAATCAGGCTCTGGGCGATGTCCGGGCTGGCGTCCTTGAAGGCTTCCTTGTCCGGATCCCACTTCACCGTCTTGCCCGTCCGCACGGCGATGTGACCGAGGTGCAGAGCGCTCGAGAGCCGGTGCCCGGCCTCCACGTGATATGCCGGTTTCTGGCGCGACTTCAGGCAGTCGAGAAAATCGCGGTGTTCGATGGGGGGAAGATCCCAGTAGCTGGAAGTCTTCATCATTCTCATTGGATCTGCTGGAAAGTCTTGTTCAGGAACGCCCACGTCAACGCAAGTCTATCACGCCCCTGACAGGACGCCAGCTTCGAGCCCGGGAAGAGGATGCGGCCGGCGATCAGCTCCATGGCCAGGGCGCGCTGCCGGCCGGACCGGCGCTCCACGATGTTGTGCAAACCGCTCTGGCGGAGGGTTCCGAGCACCGCCGCGACGTGACCATGGGGCAGGCTGCGCTGGACTTCGAACTGCTCTTCCAAGGCCTTGGAGGAAGCGTGGCCGCCCTTGAAGAGCACTCTGAGTCCCTCGATGACCAAGGGGTCCCAATCGGAGATGTTGGCCAGGAGCCGGTCATCGCCAAGAATCGGCGAGCTGTCGGGCAGAGTCTCCAGCAAGTGGGTGGCGGGGAGAATAACACCCTGCCGCCAGCCCAGTTTCCGCAATCGCTCGCCCACCGTCTCCACGATTGATCAATCCTGCTCAAGGTCTGATCCCGCGGCGGGTAGACGTGGTGCATGGAGTCGTCCCGCGGTTGGCTTGCCATACGTAGCTCGCAGCGCGCCTCCGCGTTCAGGCCCTCCTTCGCCCGCCGCTCCGCTCCGTGCTACGAAGGGCATACTTCGCTCTCCGCTGCGCTGCGAGCGAAGTATGGTCGGGCGGTAGGGACTCCCCCGCCAAGTAGGTCATGGTAAGCATTCATAGGCATTCTTGGGTATCTTCAAATTGCCGGTCGCCCACGGGTCGCCACGGTGCCAGAGCACTTTGTTCGGAATCCGTCAGAAATCCGCGGATTCTGTCGCGGATCCCGGGTGGCTGGCGCCTTCCCGGGATTCTCATCGTCCAGGCATCTTCATGGTGGGTCGTGGGCATCTCGGCGTCTTCTCATCTGCCATGGTGCCGCCAAGGATCAAGGAGGAAGTCGCTACCAAGATCGGGACAGAATCTCCTTGAGACTCACTTTGTTTAGAACCGACGAACAGGTTTCCCAGTCGGCGTCCTCGACTTTGCTGTACTTGGCATCGAATGGGTTGCGCGTGGCGGTGGTTCGGTCGATCAACCGACGAGCGGTCTGCTCGTCATTCAGAGCCACTTGAACCCACACATCCTCAAGCGTGTCGGGAATCTGACCGAAGAGGTCATGGATGGCTTCGAGGCGGTCGGCGAGCACCTGGTGGACCCGGTCCTCAACGGAGTCGCGGTAGCGGAGGTTTGCGATCCATATCTCGCTGCGGGCCTGGCCGATTCGCTGAATGCGACCCTTGCGCTGCTCCAGGCGGGTTGGATTCCACGGAAGGTCAATGTTGATGAGAGTTCCGAGCCTCTGCAGGTTGAGCCCCTCGGAGGCGGCGTCGGTGCCGAGCAAGAGGCGTAGTTCACCGGAACGAACGCGCGCCTTGAGATCGTTGCGGTCGCAGCGTTGGAAGCTGCCTTGACGCCAGAACCCGGACCGGTTGCTCCCGGCGTAAAGCCCGATCTCAAGACTCGCGAACTCCGCCCTCTTGGCCAGCTCATCTCCCACCCATCGGACTGTGTCGTAGTACTGGGAAAACAGGATGCAGCCGAGGTCAATCCAACGGGTGGAGGCATGAGGGTTGGTTCCCAGCAGATAGCCAAGGACCGCCTCAAGTTTCGGATCATTGTTTCCGCCCTGGAGGAGCAGGTCGAGGCACCGCTGAAGCGATTTGAGTTCGTCGCCAGTGAAGTTCTTGAACTCACTGGCTCCCTGCGGCGGCCTGCCCGGGCCGGCGGGCTCTTCTTCCTCGGCGTCATCCTCATCCTCGTCGTCTGGCGCATCGGGATCCTGTCCGAGGAGTTTGCGAATTGTACGGCGCCCTGCTTCCATCGAGCTTCCAAGCCGGCGGAGCAGCAGGGTCTTGAAGAATCCCGCTCCCTGAACCCGCTGCTGGAGCAACTCGGAAAAGTGTTCCGCCTCTTCGTAGGCTTCGTGAAGGTAGCCCCCGAGAACCAATGCGCTTTCGTTCTCCTCGCCGAAGAGCTTCACCGAGACCTTCGGCAGGAAGTAGCTCCCGGTTGCCGGGTTGATGGTGCTTTCAAGATAGCCGCGTGTCCGGCGGATGATACAGCGCAGCAGAGGATTGAGGCGGGAGCCGTAGTCGGGCAAGAGGCCGTTGCGGAGCTGGACCCTGCGGAGTGCCGGCGACAGCTGATTCAGGTCTTCCGGACGGAACTGCCACCTCGTATCCTCCGCATTGAGGTGGTCACGAATTCTCCTGAGCGCCGCATCCTCATAGCGGGAGGGCAAGGGATCCCGCACATACTCCCAGCCGTCCCTTTCGTCTTCCGTGGGCACCCGGTCATATCCCGTGGCGATATCGAGGCAGCGGCTGGCTCGGAACCAGGGGCTGGTCTGGGTCCATCCTCCGAGCACGCCTTCGTTCCCGTGCGAGAGCGCGTGCAGGAGGTCCCATGACTCCACGGGGTGCAACTGCACCGGCGTGGCGGTGGCGAACAGCATGCTTTTGGTCTTCGGGCCGACCTCCCGAAGGAAGGCCATCAGCTTGTTCGGTTCCGCCTTGTCATCGATCTCATCGGCGCCGGCATCAACGCGAGGCACTTTGCGGCGGCGGGCGCGGTGAGCCTCATCCACGATCACACAGGTGTAGCGTCGTCCCAACAATTGGCGGATCGCCTCCGCATTGCCCCGGACAACCAAACCCTGGGACACGAGGCCGATCCGCCTGGGACAGGAGCCCAAGCCCTTCGTGCCGTTGGCGGGGTGCTCCACCTCGTTCTCATCGATCCACGCCCTGCCATTCCAGCGGGCCGACGGGAGATGAAGCAGCTCCATCAGTTCATCCTGCCATTGCTGGAGAAGAGGTTTGGGCGCAAGGACCAGGATCGGACCACCGTCAGGATCGTCCAATGCCATGAGCATCGCCGCCATGGCGAGTTGCACGGTCTTTCCAAGCCCTACTTGGTCGGCCAAAACCAACCGCGCTCCTCCCAGGCGATGACGCTCAAGGGCAATCCTGGCGAAGTATTTCTGATGCGGCCAGAGTCCTTGTTCCCTGCGGTAAACCGGCGTCTCGACGGCGGCGGAGGCAGCAGCGGCAGTCGGGTCGGCGTTTGCCTTCCATTCCTCCGGTTCGACGACCTTCCTCCGGATGATTCGCTGCACGTCCTGCGCGATGAACGGGCAGCAGGACAAATCGACCGCCCGCGAGTCATTCCAGAGTGCATTGAACTCTTCCTGCACCCAGCCAACCGTCTCCGGGTCGTCGTCTTCCCAAAGCAGTTCGTAGTTCATCCGCCAGGCGGAAGAACTTTCGTTGACGCTGCCGAGGAAAGCGGTGGCGGTGCCATCGTCACGCCGCACGACGCCCGCCTTGCCATGAATCAAACCAAAGGCCGCATCCGGCAGCACACGGACTTCCAGCTTCCCGCTCGTGAGCGCCTGGAAAAGCGCTCGGTAGCGGGGAAGCGCGGCGGGGGGTGCCTCCTCGGGACGCCCCGCACACCAGCTTTGCCGCAGCGCTGCCTGGGCGGCGGCGGCGGTCTCCAGGTCCTTTGGGTCGAGATCCGAGTTGCAGACAATCCGCACCTTGCCCGCCACTTTCATGACCGCTTCTCCAGCCACTTCGAAGAGGCTCGACCGAAAGTAGCCCGCGATACGGTCGTACGACGCCGCGCCGTCGAGCCGCTGGTTCAAAACGGCTTGGTCGAGGCGATTGCGGCGGCTGGAGTGGCGTTGGAGCATGTTTGGGACGAACTACTCGGAAGGAGGTGTGCGGTACGGGGGAGAATCCTCCGCTACCCGCTGAGGCAAGCCATCTTGAACGGCACCAGGCACTAGCTGCTCGATGTCAGTAAGGTATCTCGAGCGGCGTTGACGCACGCGGTTCTGGGGATCCCAAGGCATGAACTTTGCTTCCGGCCATGTGAGGTAGAGAAGTCGCTTGGCCCTCGTAATGGCCACAAAGGCGTCGTTCTTCTCCTCCTTCAAGGCCGAGCCACCCGCCTTTGCGGCGCGATAGTCGGGGAAGGTCCCCTCGACCATGCCCATCAGGAACACGATGTCGAACTCGAGCCCCTTGACCGTGTGGACCGGTGCCAGCATCAGGCCCTTGCCCGTCATGTGAGGGAGGATTTCACCCGTCGCCATCTGATTCCGAAGCTGGGCGAGGGAACGGCTATCCCTTGCGACGTTCGCGGCGTAATTCCTCCAGATTTCACGGAGGTAGCGAAGATCTGCCAGGGCCTGCTCGCCGGCCTCCGTTGCTTCGGTGAGCGAGGCCGAGGCATCGCTCCATGATTGCTCGAGCTCACCAATCGCCAGGCCGAAGGAATTCACGTCAGCATGGAGGCTTTTGATGAAGGGGATCAACGGGTCCAGCCAGGCGCGCCATTCAGCGGGGGCCCGCCCGAAGGTTGTTTCGAGAATCTCAACTCCAGCCGCTACACCGGTTACGTCTTCGAAGCCCGGTCCAAGAGCGCGGCAAAGCTGGTTGAGAACGAGGCGGTTCAAGGGATTGATGGCGAGCCGGATCGAGAGATCCATGACCTTCCCGGCTTCGGATTCGAATGAAGCCCCCCCACTCGGTTGTCGCAAATGGTAGGCGATTCCCGCCGCTTTCAGCCGCTCCTGCAAGGGGGCGAAGACGAACCGATTCCGCGCCAACACCACCATTCGCTGCAAGGTGATACGCCCCTCAATGTCATCATGCTCGCCCGACTCAAGGAGTGCCTGGATCCTCGTGGCGATCCAATCCGCCTCGGCGGTCTCCTCGGGGAGTGCGATCAGCCTCGCCTCACCTTCCAGCGCCGCCTTGTCCACTTCGTTGCTCTCCGGGAAGAGGGCGTTGGCAACCCGGATGACTGCCTTGCTTGATCGGTAGTTCTGCCGCAGCTCACGCCGGACGACCTCGAAGTCGGCCGGGAAATCCTCCATCATGAAGCGGTGACTGGATCCGTTGAAGCCATAAATGGCCTGATTCGGATCGCCGACCATCAGAACCGAGCTTGCTTGCGAGCCGACAACCCGGATCAGGGCATACTGGACGGCATTGAGATCCTGGGCCTCATCCACACACAGGTAGCGGTAGGTCCGCTGGTAAACCGCCGCGATGGCCGGGCGTTCGGCGAGGATCCTCAAGGCCAGTAGAAGGATGTCGTCGAAGTCGATGACTCCCTGGCTGGCGAGGTGATCCTGATACTCCCGAAACGCTTGGGCTTCCCGCTCGTTGGGCCACTCACCGGCTGAGATCTGCTGGAACTGATCCCAGTCGCGCTTACAGGAGCTGATTCTTCCAAGAACCTTGTAGATAAACTCACGTCTCTTCTTGGGGTCATCATAGCGTAGCAGGTGCCGACGCAATTCGGGACTCTCGCCCAAGGCCCGTTCGAGCATGCCGAGTCGATCCGCCTCACGTTCGAGGATCGCGGGCATCGCTTCGTAACCGACCGCACGACCGTGGGCTTCGAGGATGCTTTGGCAGAAGCTGTGAATCGTCCCGATGAAGGCCCGGTCCGGTAAATCAGGAACGGTTTCCAGCCGCTGGCGCATCTCTTCCGCGGCCTTGTTGGTGAAGGTCAACATGAGGATCCGCGATCGGATCTGCCGGGCCTCCAATAGATGCCGCACACGCTCGGTGAGCACCCTGGTCTTCCCCGAGCCCGCCGAAGCCACGACCAGATAGTGGCCATCCGGGGCTTCGATGATTTCGCGCTGATCCGGGGAGAGGTTCATGCTTCCGGTGCGGTTGCGGTTTCAGCCGGGGACAGGGTGCGATCCACGGCGTCGAGCAATTGGCGGATCGCGGGAGGGACGGAGCGCTCGCCGCCTGCATCGATGATCGCCTGCGCCCAGTGAGGCGAAGCCTGCGTCTTGTATTTGGTGAGATAAGCGCCGATGCACGCATCAGTCCATCCGGTCACCGCTCTTGTTTTGGCTGCGGCGTGGTGTTCGTTCCTGAAGTCCGGTCTCATGTGCTCGAGGATGCCCTTCCGGAGTTCGTTTTGGTAGCCCTGATCGACGAGATAGCCCTCGATTGCCTGCCCGCCTGGAAGAGTGAACACCCGTGGATCGGGTTCCTCGATCCCTGCTTTTCGGAGAGCAGCGTTGACATCGGACTGGGCGTTCGGCTCACCGTCGCTGAAAATGAACCAAGGGATCTGGAAAGCCTCAAAAATGGCGATGAACGGGTAGTAGTTGCCGGCGCCCCCGACACCGACGAATGAAACGCCCCGTTCGAACGGGTGCCTGCCCCAGTGATGCCGGGCGAACATCGGCAGGGCTTGTTCCTCGGTTTCGCCTTCGAACAGAACCACCGCTTGGGCGAAGAGCAACTCACCGCGCGAGCGCATCACCTCCCGGCGGATTTTGCGGATCTCTTCGGGTTGCAGGTCTCCCTCCGGCAGACGGCGGATATTCGTTTCCGTCCCGCTCTTGGAGAAATGGATCAGTTCCCCGAGGTTTGCCTTCCCGGCGATGTAGGGCGAATGGGTGCTGACGATACGCTGGCCAGGACCGCGAGAGAGCTGGTCGTGGACCGCCCGTTGCGCGTTGGGATGGAGGTGGGCCTCGGGTTCTTCGAGGAACAGGACCGGATGGAAGGGAAGACCGCCATCCGCAGAAAGTTTTGCCGTCCAGGAAACATAGGCCTGAAAACTCAGCAGGGACGCCCAGCTGCGGGTGCCCATGCCGTGTGATTCGAGGGGAAAGGAAGAACCGTTGCTGTCCGAGAATTGGACACCGAGGCCCTTGGTGAGATCGCGCAGCTTTTTACTCACCGGAGTGAGTTCGACCCCATCACCGAAGGCCGGGACGGTCTGGTTGAGAGCGGTAAGGGCGTAGCGGATGTGACCGAGGACTTCGCTGCGGCCGACAATCTCCTCGTTCAGCGCGCTGAGTTGTTGTTCGAGTGCGGCCATCTCTTGCTCGGGAATCTGGATCTTCGAGAGAAGACGACCGAAGTAGGACGTGCGGTTCCGCAGGTCCGCGATGACATCTCGCTGGGCGTCGATGAAGAAGGACAGCAGTTGGTTGAACCTGCGGACCTCCGAACGAGGTGTTGCCTCAGCCCAGTTCCCGAA
>CAYPUM010000121.1:0-8923 GCA_964413545.1 uncultured Roseibacillus sp.
CACTGACTGGAGAGCCGGATGCGGGAGATCTGCACGTCCGGTTCGGAGGGGGGGGGGCTGGAAAAGCCAATGTCCGGTCCCTACCTCTATCCTCAACCGCCTCAGAAAATGAACAAGTTACACCTCCTTGCACTGTGTCGCTTTCGGTGTATGATTTCGGCATGATCCTGAGCGCAGTCATCACCGAGTCCGAGGAGGGCGGTTTCGTAGCTCTGAATCCCGAGACGGGCACTACAACCCAGGGGGAGACCTTGGACGAGGCCATGGAGAATCTCCAGGAAGCAACGGCACCGTATCTGGAGGAATTTCCGATGACGATGCGGAAGCCTTCGGTGATGACCAGTTTCGAGGTGGCCCATGCCTAAGTTGCCGCGAATTAGTGGCCGGGAGGGAGTGCTGCAGGGGTTTGGTCGTGCTTGGCTTTGCGGAGGTGCGGCAGAGGGGGAGTCACGTAGTGATGCGGCGTGGCGAATCAGGGTGTGTAGTTCCAATGCACAAGGAAGTGAAGACTGGCACTCTGGCGGGAGTCTTGCGTCAGGCTGGCGTGTCTGCTGAGGAGTTTCTAGCCGCTCTCAAAGGCTAACAAGGAAGCCTCGCCATGAAGACACCCCCTGACACAGCTGCGCGCGCCTCCAGGCATCACGCCGCAACGGCCCGCCCCATCCTCGTTCCGGGGATTGTCGCCGTCCTGGCGGTCCCAACCCTTCACGTCCCTTGACCCATTCCGTCGGCCGGAGGGCCATCGGGAGTGGCGTGCGTCGTGCTACGGGGAGGAGTTTTCCTGCTGCCCGGAGTTTGGGGCTGACGGGCGGACGGAGGCGGGAGATGGGGAGGAGGAGAGGGACTGATGGATGTCCTCGGCGGCGGCGAGGCCATCCGCGACGCAGCGGGCCACGGAGGCGCCGCCGTTGACGAGCGCGCCGGCGGCATGGACGCGGGGGCGGGTGGTGCGGGATCCATGGACGGTGGCGAGGAGGCCGTGGTGGTTGAAGGCGAGGGGGCGGAGGGCGTGTTTCAGGGAGGGGGGCGGTTCGAGTCCCATGGCTTCGACGACGAGGCCGGCGGGGAGGGTGCTCTCGGTGTGCAGTAGGAGGTGGCGGAGGCGGAGGCGGGGCAGGTTCCGGTTCTGGTCGGGGTCGTATCCCAGCGGTTGGCAATGCATGAGGGCGTGGTGGCCGGGTTGGGCGAACCATTCTTCGGCGAGGTGCCAGTGCATGGCGGAGCGGGGGCCTCCGAAGACGATGAAGATTTCGGAGGCGCCGAGGGATTCGGCGGTGCGGGCGGCATCCATGGCGCAATCGCCGCCGGCGAGGACGGCGACGCGGGGCGGGACGGAGGATAGGGTCCGTCGTTTGGCGGATTCGAGGAACGAGAGGGCGTCGACGACGCCGGGGGCGCGTCCGAGGGAGCGTTCGTGCCAGAGGCCGGGGGCGAGAAGAACGGCATCCGAGGAGGCGCAGAGGGTGTCGAGATCGAGGTTTTCGCCGAGGGTGTGGCGGTGGTGGAGGAGGAGCCGGCCGGCCTCGAGGGCGGGGCGCAGGAGGGCGTCGATTTCGGGCTTGGCGGACGGGTAACGGGAGGCGGGGATAAGGAGCTCGGGGGTCCCTCCGAGGGTGTCGGACCGTTCGTGGAGATCGACGCGGTGGCCGTGTTCGAGGAGCCGGATGGCGGCGGCGAGGCCGGCCGGGCCGGCGCCCACCACCGCGATGCGGGTCGCGGCGGGCCGCGGCGGAAGGCGGAGGGCGGTGGCGCCGTCCCGGCGGGCGCGCCGGGCGACGGCGTATTGCAGGTCGCGGATCGGGATGGGAGCGCCGGAGAGGGCGTTCTCGACGCAGGCGCCTTCGGCGTGCCGCGATCCGGGGGAGAGGCGGGAGGTCATTTCCGGGAGGACGTCGGATTTGCGAATGATCTCGCAGGCCCGGAGCGGGTCTCCGTCGCGGAAGGCCTTGATGAATGCGGGGATGTCGGCGCCGGTGCGGGAGGCGGGGACGCAGGGGGCGGCCTCGCAGAGGTGACAGCGGCGGGCTTCGGCCTTGAGGCGTGCGGGGTCGAGGCGTTGCCGGCTTTGCCATGGCGCGGCGTAGGACTCGGGGTCGCGGATGAGGCAGCCGACGGGTCCCCCGGCGGCGAGCATGGCATCGCAGGCGAAGCAGGCCATGCAGGCGGACTGCTGGTCGAGGCGGCCGCGGGCGAGGATGCGGGCGGGGGCGTCGGGGCAGGCGAGGGCGCCCCGGCCCATGCCTACGATATCCATGGTATTTGAGGCCAGCCCGCCGGCGGCGGCCTGTGGGAGGTGGTGGCGGAGCCATGCGAAGCCGCTGGCGACGACGGCGAGGCCGGGGGCGGCGGCGCGGAGGGAGCGGGCGGCGTCGAGGCGGCGCGCGAGGGCGGTGAGGGGGTGTTCGTCGGCGGGATGATGGTCTGAGAACGGGAGGAAGGCGCGCCGGCCGGCGGGGCCGCGGAGGTTGGGGCCGGCGGTGGTGACATTCAGGAGCGTCACGCCGGCCTTCCGGAGGAGGCGGGCGAGGCGGGCCGGTTCGGTCCAGTCCGGGCGGCGGTAGTCGGAGGCGTGGACGCCGAATCCGAAGGGCATGCGGACGGCATGGCAAGCGGAGAGGCGGACCGCGAGATGAAGGCCGGGGGCGGCGGACCGGATGCCGGACAGCACATCGAGGAGAAGGCGGGATCGGTTCTCGAAGGTTCCGCCGTAGGGACCTTCGCGGGTGAAGGCGCCCAGCACGGCGCCGGGGAGAGCGTGGCGGGAGGCTTGCACGTCGACTCCATCGAAGCCGGCCTCCGCGGCAAGGGCGGCGGCCTGGACGAGTTGTGCGGCGCATTGCGTGATCTGCTGGTCCGATGCGAGGGGGGCGTTCTCGTCGTCGCCGGGGGTGCGGTGCACGCGAAGCGGGCCGGGGAGGCTTGGGGCGAGCTGGAGGATGATCGTCACGTGGCGGCCCCATTCCGTGCGGGCGGCTTCCCGCATACGGGTCACGAGGTCCGCGAAGGCGGGCCGGGTTTCCTTGTCGAGGCGGAGGACTCCCGGCGGGGCGGAAGGGCCGGCGGCGGTGGATTCCACCCACACGAGGCCGAACCCTCCCCGGGCGGTTCGCAGGTAGCGTCTGCGGGTGAGCGGGCCGGGGCTGCCGTCGGGAGCGGCGTCGAGGCCGGTGACGGGTTGGGCGCAGAAGCGGTTGGGGATCGCAAGAGGGAGTCCCGGGAGAGGGGCGCCGAGGAGGGAAAGGTCTTCGTCGAGGGGAAGGTCGAGCCCGAGCCGGGCGATCTCGGTCCGCAGCGCGTCGAGCGTGGGAAGATAGAAGGGCTCGTAGTGGGGGAGGGACATGGGGGTGTCGCATTTGTGACGACTTCTGGATTTCAAGGGCGCCAGCGGGTGTGGTTGGCGGGCGGGGCGGGTTTGCCGACGCAGGCGAGGTAGAGGGTGAAGTGGGAGTTGCCGTCGACGCCGAGGAGGGAATCGAGGGCGGGTTGGTGGTAGCCGAGGAGGGCGCAGGCTCCGGCGTTGATGGATTCGGCGGCGAGGTAGAGGTTCTGGCAGGCGTGGCCTGCTTCCATGGCGATCATGCGGTGGGCGAGGTATCCGTATTTCCATTCGGTGCGGGCCGGGACGGCGGACCAGATGAAGACGACCGCTGCTTCGCCGGCCATGGGATTGCCGTAGCAGGCGGTTTGCATTTCTCCGGAGAGGCCGGGGTCTTTGCGGAGGAGGGCCAACTGATGGGCGGGGGGACGATAATGGTAGAGGCCGGGGGTCAGGCCCTCGACGCGATGGACGGCGAGAAAGGTTTCGAGGGGATAACGGGCGCCCGCGGAGGGGGCGGAGCGGAGTTGGCGGACCATCCCGCCGGCGGCATCGCGTTCCGTGTGGGTGACGCCCTGAGCGGCCCAGACGAGAAAAGAAAGTTCGCCGAGGGCGAGCGGCTCGGAGGAGAACTCACGCCGGCTGCGGCGGGAAGCGATGGTTTCACGGAGCGGCAATTTCCCGAGACCGGATTCGGCGACCGGCGGCAGATCGAGGAGGGCGGAATCCGGCGGGGTGGGGAGTGCTGCCGGAGGCTCGGGTTTGCCGGCGGTCCGCGGGGTGTCGTGGCGCCAGTCGTCCGGGTGTCCCCTGAGGAACAGCCGCAACTGTTCCAGCGGGATCTCGTTCAGCGGGCGGACGGCCGGCCGGGAGTCCGTCGCCGGCGGGGGCGGACCGGGTTCGTCACATCCGGCGAGAAGGAGGACGCCGGCGAGCGCGCCGGGAATTCGTTGGGCTGACATGAACGCCGCGGGGTTGTGGAGATCGCCAACGCCCGGCGCCGGGAGAGGCATGGTGGCGCGGGCGCATGGACATGGATACCATTACGGGTTCGAGGCGGGAAGTCTTGCCGGCAGCTTTCCGGCCCCTCCGATGCAGACTGGCGCGCGCAGGGCGCCGGGGGAGTTGAAAAGGCTTTCCTCGGCGGGGATCCTGGCTTGAGATCGGTGGCAGCAGGTTGCATCGAGACGGACATGGTGGAAGCGCTGTTTAAACGGAGCAAGGACGACCTTGGGAGCGAGTTGCGGGCGGGGGGATACGAGCCCGCGGAGGAGTTGTCGTCGATTGTTCTGGTCGGCGGCAAGGGGACGCGTCTCGATGAGGAGCGCAAGCGGATCGACCCGGGCGACTATCCGGCGCTGGACGGCGCCTATCACGGGACGGTGGGGCCGAAGGGGATGGCCATCCTTGAGGCGGAGCTTGGCGGCGTGGCGGTTCGCCGGCCGATGACGGACTGGCATCTGGAGATTCATGCGGCGTGCGACGAGGTGAGGCGCCTGACCCTTGCCCTTGGGACGGGCGCCGGCATCATCCGGGACTACTATCGTCAGGTTTACGGAGGGCGCTACAAGGGGCGGGAGATCGACTATCTGGTCGAGGAGAGGCCGGCGGGGACGCTGGCGCCGTTCATCAAGCTGCATCGGGCGAACGCCTTGCCGGTGCGCCCCACCGTTTATGCCAACGGCGACAACCTGACGGACGTTGATCTTTACAAGGCCTACCTTGCGGGGTGCGTGGCGGCGGTGGGTTGCGGGGCGGACCCCGGAGAGGCGGTGATCGACGTTCTCGCGATGGTGGGGTGGGAGGATTCGGGGGCGTATGGCACGGTGGAGCTGGACTACGAGACCGGCCGTATCAACCGGTTCAAGGAGAAGGGTCCGAAGGAGGACAACACGCATGTTCTGGTTGAGGGCCGCAAGGTGACGCCGATCAACTCGGGGGTTTCGATTGTGGTGAATCCGGCGCGGGTTTACGGGCGGTATTTTGAGGAGCATCCCGGCGTGGAGGAGACCTCGCGGAGGCTCGAGGCGGGGGAGCTGGATTACGGGGCGAACGAGGCGGTGGTGAAGTATGAGACGGCCTATCAGATTTTCGCCGACCGGGGGTTGATGGTGGGCGTTTACGAGCGGGGCAGCTACTGGGCCGACCTCGGAACCGAGCAGAAGATCATCGAAGCGGAGCGGGCGTTTCCCGCCTCGCGGATCTTCCGCACCTCGAGGCGGATGATCGGGAAGGAGGCGTGAGCATGCGAGTGGTGACCTACCGGGACCGGGACTACGGAGCGTTCGCGAGGTCGCTTGACCGCCGGGCGGAGCCGGCGGGGGAGGTGCGGGCCGCGGTGGAGGAGATTGTTGCGGAGGTGCGGCGGGCCGGCGACCGGGCCTTGCTGGATTTCACGGAGCGGTTCGACGGCGCAAGGCTGAAGGCGGGGTCGCTTTTTGTGAGCGGGGAGGAATTTGCGGAAGCGGAAGCGGCGGTATCGAGGGAGACGAAACGGGCCGTGGCGGCGGCGCGGCGGAACATCCATGCCTTTGCGAAGGAGAGTCTGCGGCGGGATTGGTCGAGGAGGAACGCCGAAGGGGCGGTGGTGGGAGAGCGGTTCATGCCGTTCGAGCGGGTGGGGATCTATGTTCCCGGCGGGAAGGCGCCCCTTGTGTCCACGGCCCTGATGACGGGGGCCTTCGCGCAGGCCGCCAAGGTGCCTGAGATCGTGGCGGCGACGCCCGCCGGGCGCGACGGCAAGGTGAATGCGGAACTGCTTTACGCGTTGCGGCGGTCGGGGGCGACGGAAGTCCTCAAGGTGGGCGGAGCGCAGGCCGTGGCGGCCCTCGCGCTGGGGACAAACAAGGTGAAGCGGGTCGACAAGATCTTCGGCCCCGGCAACAAATACGTGGTGGAGGCCAAACGGCAGTTGGTGGGGGCGGTCGCGATCGACCTCCTCCCCGGGCCGAGCGAAGTGCTGGTGGTGAGCGACGCGAGCGGCGAGGCGGCCGGGATCGCGGCGGACCTCCTTGCCCAGGCCGAACACGGCGGTGACAGCGTGGCGGGATTCATCACGAACTCGTCCCGGCTGCTGGAGCGGGTCCGGAAGGAGATCGAGCGTCAGGCGGCCGGGCTGAGCCGGGGCGCATTCGTCGAGGAGGCGCTGGCGAGGAACGGGTTCGCGGTGCTCGTGAAGTCGATCGACGAGGCGATTGCGCTCACGAACGCCTTTGCGCCGGAGCATCTCTCGCTGATCGTGCGGGACGAGAAGAGACGGCTGGGGCAGGTTCGGACGGCAGGCGCGATCTACCTCGGCAACGACTCGCCGATTGCGGTGGGGGATTTTCTGGCGGGTCCGAGTCACACCCTGCCCACGGGGGGGGCGGGGAAGTCGTTTTCGGGGCTGCGGGCGGACCAATTCCAGCGGCGCACCCGCATCGTGAAGATGGATGCGCGGGCGGTGGCGAACGCGTTGCCGGTGATCGAGGAGTTTGCGCGTATCGAGGGGCTCGATGCGCATGCGGCATCGGTGCGCCTGCGAATACGGCGGTAGAGGATTCTACTCGACGCCGGGCGGGACGGTGGTGGCAGTTTTGGTCCCGGCGGCTTCTTCGGCGGCTTCTTCGGCGGCCTCGGTGGTCTCCTCGGCGGCCTCTTCGATCATTTCCTCGGCTTCTTCGGCAGCGCTTTCGAGGGTTTCTTTGGTCTCCTCGACGGCTTCCTCGACGGCTTCCTCGACGGCTGTCGCTGTTTCCCCGGCGGCCTCTTCGACTTCCTCTTCGGGTTCTGGGGTTTGGCCGGCCGGTTCTGGGGCTGGTTCCTCAGCGGGTTGTTCGGGTTCTTCGGCGAGTTCGCTGGTGCCGGGGGATTCTGCGGGTGTTTCGGCTGGTTGTCCGGTGGCGGTGGCGGCCTCTTCGGCGGGCTTCGACTCCGGGCCTTCGGTTTCGGTGGCGGGTTCGCAGGCGACGAAGGCGAGGGCCCCCCCAAGGATGATTAGATAGGTCAGTTTCATGGCGATTCAGTATGCTGGTTCACATTGGCGTTTGGCGGCGGGACAAGCCATATGTCGCGCGCGCCCCTGATGAATACGTCGTTTGGGGACGGAAAACAACGGAAAATGCCGGGGAATATGGGAGGCAACCTGTTGACGGGGGTGAGGGTGGCGTTATCCGGGGAGGAAATCGGGAAGGACATCGTCGAGGGCGGCGAGGAGCTGTCTGATGGAGTCCTCGGTTTCATTGCCCATGTTGCTGATGCGGAAGGTGGCGCCTTTGATTTTTCCGTATCCGCCGTTGATGAGGAAATGATGTTTGTTGCGGAGGGCGGCGATGGCGGCCGGGAGGTCGAGGTTGAGGTTGTTGGCGACGGCGGTGAGGGTTTTGGAGCGGAATCCCTCCGGGGCGAAATGGTGGAAGCCGTGATGGGCGACCCAGTGATGGACGAGCCGGTTGGTGCGGGCGTGTCGGGCGTAGCGGTTTTCGAGGCCCTCGGCGTGGATGGCGTCGATTTGTTGTTTGAGGGCGTAGAGGTGTGCGATGCTGGGGGTCGAGGGGGTGTTGTTTTTGGCGTCGTTTCTTGCGAACTCGAGGAAATCGAAGTAGTAGCCGCGATCGGGGGTGGACTCGGCGCGAGCCATGGCGCGCTCGGAAACGGTGAAGAGGGACAGGCCGGGCGGGAGAGCGAGGGCTTTCTGGACTCCGGCCAGCAGGACGTCGAGGCCGAGGTCGTCGAAGGGGGTGGGCACGGCGCTGAAGGAGGAGACGGTGTCCACCACGAGGAGGACGTCCTCGAACTCCCGCACGGTTGCGGCGATCTCGGGGAGGGGGTTCATGACGCCGGAGGAGGTCTCGTTGTGGACGAGGGTGACGGTGTCGAACCCGCCTTCTTCGAGTTTGGCGCGGACCGCCTCGGGCGGGATGGGCTGTCCCCATTCGACCTGAACCTTGTCGGCCTTGCAGCCGCAGCGGCGGGCGACGTCGAACCACTTGTCGGAGAAGGCGCCGCAGCAGAGGTTGAGGACTTTTTTTTGCACGAGGTTGCGGATGGCGCCTTCCATGACGCCCCACGCGGAGGACGTGGAGAGGAAGACGGGGCGGGTAGATCCGGCGATGGCGCGCAAGCCGGGCTGGATGGAAGCGTAGAGTTCCTCGAAATCGGAGCCGCGGTGGCCGATCATCGGCCGGCACATGGCCTCGTAAGTTTCCTTCGCGACATCGACGGGGCCGGGAATGAAGAGCTTGGGTTTCGTCATGGGGCGGCAGGTTTGTCGCGGGGAGGGGGAGGTGTCGAGGATTTTGGGCTCGTTAATCGTCCCAGATCATGTGTTCGAGTTGGATGGCGCGGGCGCGTTTGGCGGCTTCGGGGGCGCGGGGTCCGCCGCTGGCGGCGAGTTTGCGTGCGACTTCGAGGGCGGAGTGCCAGCGTTGGCCGGTTTCGAGGACGCGGAGGGCGTTGAATCCGCAATCGTAGAACCAGAACCATTCGTTCTGGGTTTTGTCCGGGGGGAGGTTTTCGCGGTTGATGACGCGGTAGTATGAGTCGAGGGCGGCGGACGGTTCGTGGAGCAATTCGAATGCCTGGCCGCGGAGGGAGTGCAAGCGGTTGCTGAGCGGGTAGGGGAGGCTG
>CAYPUM010000122.1:0-8886 GCA_964413545.1 uncultured Roseibacillus sp.
CGATGACGCCGGTCTCGCGCCCGCCGCCACCTCCACCGCCGGGGGCGGCCTCGTGTTCGTCTACCGCCGCAGCGACAACGCCGGCCGCGACTCCGATACCGGCATCTCCGTCATCTACGGCTCCGACCTGAACGGATGGAATCGCGCCGTCCACGAGCAGGACGGTGTGACCATCCGGCAGCAGGACGAGGGCTTCGAAACCGGCATCGACAAGGTCACCGTCACCATCCCGGCTTCCGAGGCAATCGACGGCCGGCTCTTCGCGAAATTGAAAGTCGTCATCACACCGCCGCAGGAAGACTGAACCAGCCACCCTTTCCCTCCGATCAGCCCCTCAGCGATCCCGGCGATCAAGTTCCCGCATCAGCCGGCGCATCTCGTCCAGCCCGCGGCGCATGGTGTCGAACGGGTCCTCCCCGGCGGCGCCCCCTTCTTCCGGCGCCGGCTCCGCGCGCCGCGCGAGATCCTCGAGTTCCGGGGCCGCGGGGGCCTCCTGCAACAGCTTCGCGATGCGCTTCGAGGGGATGATGAATGTGCAAATCCGCCCCGCCCGCGCCGCCGCGACCCCGACGACGCGCCCACCGAGGTCGATCACCGGCGCCCCGCAGTCTTCGGGTGCGATCTGCATGTCGGACTGCGCCACCTCCCGGAACTCGTCGCGCACTTCATTGTAGCGGTGGCCGCCCATACGATTCATGCGCTCCAGACGGCTGTACGGGAAACGAGGCGGAGGAGGCCGCCTGCCGAGCGTCACGATGGCCGCCTTCTGATTCCCGCCGCGACGGAACTTGACCCGCACCCGCTGTTCCGGATCGAGCCGCTGCAGGATCGAACTCAGCTCGAAGCGACCGGCCACCGCGCGCCTCTCGATTCCGGTGATGACGTCGCCCGGTTGCAGCCCGGCCTCTTCCGCCGCCGTCGAGGGCTGCACTTCAAGAACGCGCACCCCGGGCCCCCGAAACGTGGGATCCATCGATACCCCGAGAAAGCCCCGATCCGAGGCCCGCAAAGTCCGCGGCAACACGCTGACCACCCCCATCCCGGCGGCCTCGCCGTCAGGACGCGCAAGGCCCAGAAACTGCCCGAGCCGCAAATCGCCCCCCTCCCCGAGCAGGAGCGGCTCCGCCTCCAGCCCGTCCACTTCGAGAAGCGCAAGGTCGTCGTCGCGATAGATCCCCAGAAGCCGGGCGCGGTGCCTCACGCCTTCGCCCGTCCGGCAGGCGAGTCCCTGCAAGCCCCCCCGAATCTCGCTCCACTTGACAAGAACCTTTTGCGAGGCAACCACCGTGCCATATCCCACCCGCTCGTCCCGCCACCGGACCTCCACCACGCCCCCGGCAACCTCGCCCGCCACCGACCCCAGCGCCCGAAATACCTGCCCTGCCAGACGATCGAGCTTCCGCTGTTCCGAGGCCGAGGGCGCCGCAAACAGCGTGAATCCCCGCACCATGCGATCAGGATCCGCCAGCACATCAAACTTCAGCCGCCCCCACTTCTCCCCGGCTGCGAGCCGATCCCAGTCCGCCCGGAAATTGTCGATGCCCGTGTGGTTGTTCACGAAAAGTTCCGCTCCAATCGACGAGTGAATTCCCACCAACCGCCCCTCCAGATCGAACAACGGCCCCCCGGAGTCCCCCCCGATCAGAGCGCAATCCGTCCCCAAAAATCCCTCGTTGCGGCTCACAATCCGCCCGAACCGCACCGGCGCAGTCCGCAACGGGTCAAACCCGCCCGCGTGACCCAGCGAAACAACAAAATCCCCCGCCTCCAGCCCCTCCGAATACCCCATCTCGACCGCCGGCCATGGACCCTCCCCCCGCAGACGCGCCAAACCCGCGCCCTTCGAAAGATTCGCCCCCAACACCTCCGCCTCCGCCTCCTTGCCGTCCGAAAACACCACCGTCACCTCCCGCACCCCCGTCACCACATGCCCCGCCGTCAGAATCAACCCATCCCGGGAGACAATCACGCCGCTGCCCGACGACGCGAGGCGCTCCGAAAACAAAGAAACCGTCGCCGGCAACGCTTTCCGGACAACCACCTCGATCCTTGCCTCCAATCGCCCCAGTTCTTCAAGCGAATCAAACCTCGGCTCCGCCCGCAGCGACATCGCGCCGCAGACCGCGATCATGAAGATCCCCACTGCCGGCGGTCGCGCTCTTGCTCCTCCCATTGATCCGCAATATGATCTCGACCTGCGAAGCGTCAACCGCGGCCCTTTTCGTCTTCCAACCCCGGCTGCCTCTCTGCCATGCGCACCGCGCGCCGGTGCCTGACTCCTGACCCCTGACTCCTGCCCCATGCCTCGCCACCGATCCCGAAAGCCGTCCTCCCGCCGCCGCTGGCCGATGCGCCGCCGCGCCGCGGCCCGGAAACGCTCCCGATCGGCGGCCGGATCGAAGCGCGACTCCGGCGCCCGTTCCCGGCCCCGAAAGGCGAGCCCTCGCAAACGCGGCCCCCTGCTCATCACCCTCTTCTGGCCCTTCATGCTGGTGCATCGGATCACCGCCCGCTGGCGAACTTCACTCCGCATCCCGGCCCGCCTCTTCGGCAATGTCTCCGTGATCGGTCTCGGCATGGTCCTGATGGCAGCCGTGGTCTACGGTCTGCGCTCGCTGCGTTTCGACCTCGGACGGGTCTCCGAGATGCCCGAGCGCAGCATCGTCCTCGATCGTTTCGACAAGGAACTGGGCCGCATCCACGGCGAGAACCGGGAGGTCGTCCCCATCGAGGCCGTTTCGCCCAACTTCCTCAACGCCCTCCTCGCCCGCGAGGACAAGAGCTTCCACCACCACCCCGGCGTGGACCCCCGCGGCGTGGCCCGCGCCATCTACCAAAACCTGAAACGCGGCCGCCTCGCCCAAGGGTCTTCCACCATCACCATGCAGCTCGCCCGCAACACCTACCCCCTCGAATGGAGCCCCCCTCCCGAGCCTCCCCGCGGCGGCCCATGGAACCGCTTCGTCTACCCCGCCCTCTGGAACCTCACCAAACCCGCCCCCGCCCTGCGCGAGTTCGACCGCAAACTCCTCGAACTCGCCGTCAGCTTCCGCATCGAGACCGCCTACTCGAAGGACGAAATCCTCGAACACTACGTAAACCGTATCTTCTGGGGCGGCTCCATCCACGGCGTCGAGGCCGCCGCCCGCACCTACCTCGAAAAACCCGCCCGCTCCCTCACCCTCGGCGAGGGCGCCATGCTCGCCGGCATCATCCGCGCCCCCAACGCCTTCTCCCCGTTCGACGACCTCGACCGCACGAGACGCGAACGCGATGACACCCTCGACTCGATGGTGAAATACGGTTTCGCCACCGAAGATGAAGCCCGCGCCGCCCGCAACGAACCCCTCCACATCCGCCCCCCGGACCGCCGCATCATCCACGATACCTACGCCATGGACGCCATCCGGCGCGACCTCGATGTCATCCTCGCCCGCGAAAACATCAAACTCGGCGGCCTCACCATCGTCACCACCATCGACAAAAACCTCCAGGAAGCCGCGGCACGCTTCCTCGATAAACACCTCCGGGCCCTCGAACGCCGCCCCGGATACCGCCACCAGACCCGCACCGCATGGCAGAGCCTGCCCCCCGACAATCGCCCCGACCCGGCCTACGTCCAAGGCGCCGCGGCCGTCATCGAAAACCGCACCGGCGCCGTCCTCGCCGTGGTCGGAGGACGCGACGCCGACGAATCCAAGTTCAACCGCGCCCTGCACGCCCGCCGGCAGGTCGGCTCCGTCTTCAAGCCGTTCGTCTACCTCTCCGCCCTCGACCGCGGCCTCCGTCCCGACACATGGATCGAGGACGGCCCCCTCCGCCCCGGAGAACTCGACCATGCCCCCGCCGACTGGTCCCCACGCAATGCCGACGGAAAATACTACAAGCTCGTAACTCTCAGGGAGGCCCTCATGAAGTCCCGCAACACGTCCTCGGTGCGGGTCGGAGACTTCGCCGGCATCGCGAACGTCGCGGAGGTCGCCCGGAAGGCGGGCTTCACCACCGAACTCCCCCGCACCCCCGCCTCCTATCTCGGATCATGGGAAGCCTCCCCATGGGAGGTCGCCAGCGCCTATTCCCTCCTGCCCAACGGCGGCACGCGCTACCGCCCCTTCCTGATCCGCGAAATCCGCGACCGCTCCGGCAGCGTTCTCTACCGCACACCCCCCCTCGGCTACCGCGCCGCCCGCGCCGGCGCCGCCGCCAGCGTCTCCTCCATCCTCGAAACCGCCACCAGACGCGGAACCGCCGCCGGCATGCGCTCCCGCCACGATTTCCATCGGCCCGCGGCCGGCAAAACCGGAACCACCGACAACTTCCACGATGCATGGTTCGCCGGCTACTGCTCGTCCCTGACCTGCGCCGTCTGGGTCGGCCTCGATCAGCCGCAACCCATCACCAGCGGCGGATACGGCTCCGCCCTCGCCCTCCCGATCTGGGTCGATGTCATGAAAACCGCCGTCCGCCTTCAGCGCTACAAATTCGGCCCCATCCAACACCCCGTCGAATACACCTCCTGCCGACTCTGCCGCTTCTCCGCCAAACGCGCCACCGCCGGGTGCGAACAGGCCGGCGCCGCCTACGACGACCGCGTCCCCTCCGGCCTCCTCCCCGCCGAAAACGATTTCTGCACGATCCATCCCCTCCGCGCCCAGGCCGTCGGCGACCCGCCGCCGCCCCCAAGGAAGCAGCCCCTCCGCGCCATCCCCGTGGATTGACATCACTCCGAAAGGTTCCCCTCCCCGCGCCGTTGAGTCAGTGACGCCAATCACACCCCCGTGCCCGACCACGCCCCAACCCGAAGAGACCGCCGCCTCGGTCGCGCCGCCGATCCCATCCCGCCCGTCCCTCCCGGGTCCGACTGGAAACCGGCCCGCCGCGGATCGCGCCTCCCGGCATGGATCCCGCCCCCCGTCCGCTCCGCCATCCGGATCGGCTTCCGGCTCGGCGTGGCCGCATTCTGCGCCGCACTCGGCCTCGCCCTCTTCTACCTCGTCCTCGCCCTGCAATACGATCTCTCGGAGATCCGGCGCATGCCCGAACGCTCGATCGTCCGCGACCTGCGCGGCCGCGAACTCGGCGCCCTTCACGGCGACAGCCGCCGCCTGATCTCGCGCCTCGAAATCCCCCCGTTCTTCGTCAGCGCCCTCCGGGCCCGCGAGGACAAACGATTCTACCAACACATGGGCGTCGACTACCTCGGCCTCGCCCGCGCCACCCTCCGCAACCTGCAAGACCTCTCGTTCAGCCAGGGCGCCTCCACCCTCACCATGCAGCTCGCTCGCAATACCTTCGACCTCCGCGGAAAAAACCTCCACCGCAAGCTCCTCGAAATCGCCCTCGCCACCCGCATCGAGTGGGAATACACGAAAGATCAAATCCTCACCGCATACGTCAACCGCATCTACTTCGGCTCCGGGTGCCACGGCCTCGATGAAGCGGCCCGCCGATACTTCGGAACCGACGCCGCAGGCCTCTCCCCAAACCAGTGCGCCCTGCTCGCCGGCATCATCCGCGCCCCGCACGCCTTCTCCCCGCTCCGCTCCCCGGAACGCGCCATGGCACAGCGCAACCAGGTGCTCGACCGCATGATCGCCGAGGGATTCCTCACCCCCGCCGCAGCCGCGCAGATCCGCTCCGACGAGCTCGGAATCGCCGACCACTACGACTTCCATCGTGGCAGCCCCGCCCTCCACGCCGTCCGCCGGCACCTCGAAGAATTGCTCGCCGGCGAGGATATCCGGCACGGCGGACTCGAATTCCTCAGCACCATCCACGACACCATCCAAACCCTCCTCGAATCCGAACTGCGCGCCCTGCGCCAGAACCTCGGCGCCGGCATCGAGACGGCCGGCCTCTGCATCAACAACCGCACCGGCGGCGTCCGGGCCATCGTCGGCGGCAGCCCTCCCGGCTCCGATTTCAACCGCGCCCTCGACGCCCATCGCGACCTCGGCGAACTCCTCACCCCGTTCCTCTACGCCGCCGCCGCCGAACGCGGCAAGTCGCCCCGCCTCGACCAGCCCGTGCGCACCGGCCGCCAGCTCGACCGCGACGATCTCCTGCGCCTCCTCGCCCGGCTCGGATTCCAAGGCCCCTTCGGAGAGGGCGACGACCTCCTCCGCGGAGCCCTCGTCACCACCCCCATGGAACTCGCCACCGCCGTCTCCACCCTCGCCAACGGTGGCAACCGCCCCCGCACCCGCTTCATCCGCGCCATCCTCAGCTCCCAAGGCCGGCCGCTCTATGCCAGCCAACCGGCCGCCTCCCCGGCCCTCAGCCGCCGCGCCGCCGCCGCCGCCCTCGCCATGCAGTTCCCCGACGGCGAACCCCGCCTCCTCGTCGCCCTCAGCCCCGCCCGCACCGACCTCTGGGCCGTCTCCTGCGGGGCCCGCCACACTCTCTGCCTCTGGGCCGGTCACGATTCCCCACAGCCGCTCGAAGATCCCGACGCCGCCCTCGCCCTCGGAAATGAAACCATCGCCCGCCTCGTCCGCAGCCTCCGGCCCTGACCGTCCCCTCCCCGCAAACCAGCCCGCCCCGCAAATCTTGCGCCTGCGCGAGCCGGTCCTATAGTGCCCGGCGTGCCTCCGCCTGCTCTCCGGTTCATGCTCCTTCTCGCCCCCCTCCTCGCGGCAAGGGCGGCCACCGTCGAAGAGCACCCTGCTTACCAATCCGGTCTGCGCGCCCTGCACGACGAACTCCCCGACCTCGCCATCCCCCGCTTCGAGGAAGCTCTCGCCGCCTTCCCCGAAGACGAGCCCGCCCGCCGCCTCGTCCACCTCCGCCTCGGAGAGGCCTCCGCCCGCGCTGCCAAAGCCGTGCCCGATCCCGAGGCCTCCCGCACCCACGCCCTGACCGCCCTCGATCACCTCTCCGCCACCGGACTCGATGCCAACGACCCGGCCCGCTTCTGGGCCGCCCACGCCTGCCTCGCTCTCGGACGCCTCGACGAAGCCGCCCAACACCTCTCCGCCCTCCACGACTCATCGAATCCCTCCCTTCGGATTCCCGCCCTCCTCACCCATGCCCGCCTGCAGGCCGCACTCGGCCGCCACCAGAACGCCCTCGACCTGCTCGAACAACTCCAAAACCACCCCGATCAGGAAGTGGCCGCCGAGGCCAACTTCCTCCAAGCCTCCCTCCACCTCGAACTCGGAAACCTCGACCATGCCGAAATCCTCCTCGCCGGAGAACTCGCGAACACCGTAACAGCCTCCAACCCCCACTTCCGTTACCTGCAGGCCCAGCTCTCCCTCGCCCGCGAACGGTTCGCGAATGCCGCCGCTCTCTTCAGCGGGCTCGCCGCCCATCCCGGCAATCTCGAACTGCCTCTCCATCACGGCGCCATCATCGGGGAAGCCGACGCCCTTCACGCTCTCGGCCGAACCGAAAAGGCCACCAGCCTCCTGCTCAGCTTTCTCGATGAAAATCCCCGCACCCCCCTCCTGCCGAACGCTTTCCAACGGCTCGCCCAGTGGTCTGCGTCCGCCGAAACCCTTCGGACCCGCTTCGAGGATCACCTCCGGTCGTGGTCCGGCACGCCCCCCCTTTCCGCATGGCGCGAAAAGCCCCCCGCCACCACGCCCCTCGAACTGCGCCAACTGGGAGACGTCGTCGCCATGGCGGCCGCCGTCGATCCAACCCCGGAACCGGAAATCTCCGCCTTCGCCCTCTTCCACCACGCCCGGCTCCTCGCCCGCAAAAACGACCCCCGATCAGTCGACCTCGCCCGCTTCCTCCTCGCAAGATTGCGCCTCGAACACCCCGCCCACCCGCTCGCCGAGACCTCGCTTCTCGAAACCGCACGCCTCCACAACGCCCGCGGACATCCCGAAAAGGCCCTCGCCGCCCTCGACAGCCTCGAAAGACTCAGCCCCTCTCCCGACGTCCGGGCCGCCGCCGCCAAGCTCGCCGGATACGTCCGCTTCAGGAAACAGGACTATCGGGAATCCGCCGACGCCTTCGCCCGCGCCGCAGCATCCATGGAACCCGAACGCGCCCCGCCCGTGCGTGCCAACCAGGCCATCGGCCTCCTCCTGTCCGGCGCCAGCGGCAAGTTCCAATCACTTCTCGACAACCTCGACGACCGCTCCACCGTCGCCGCCCTCAAACTCGAACGCATCCTGCTCGATGCCGCCGCCGGCCACGACGTGCGGCCCGCTCTCGACCGCTTCCTCCGCCGGAACCCTTCGCACCCCCGCGCCGCGGAAGCCCGCCTCGCCCTCGCGGAACTCTCGCTCGCAGCCGCTTCGCCCGACCTCTCCATGGCCCGCGCCCAGTTGGAGAGCATCGACCCCGCCCGCCTCACCGCCCGCGACGCCCTGCGCCATCTCAAGGCGCGGCTCCGCATGGGCGAACTCGCCGGTGATTGGTCGGGCGCCATCGCTGCCGCCAACCGTTACCTCGCACGTCGCGATGCCGGCGGGATCGCGCCCGCCGTGCGGATCAAACTCGGCGAGGCCTACTACCGCAACGGAGACTTCAACAAGGCCCGGCTCCTCTTTCTCGACGCCGCCGCCGAGGCCAACAAGGAATCCCTGCGCGAAGTGGCCCTCTTCATGGCCTCCAAGGCCGCCCTCAAGGTGCTCACCGACAAGTCCCGCGACGAAGCCGTCACGCTCCTTCGCCGGGTCGCCGCCGGCAACGGCCTCCTCGCCGGCGAAGCGCGCCTCCACCTCGCCCGCGCCCTCATCCAGACCGACCCCCGCAAGGCTCTCGAAGCCCTCGAACCCATGATCGCCGGCGACCGCACGGCCCCCGAACAGGTCGACGCCCTCGTCCTCGCCGCCGAAGCACACCGCGCCCTCGGCGGCGACGACCAATACCGCACTGCCATCGCCATCTACGACCGCTTGCTCGCCCCCCCAGCCTCCCCTACCCGCT
>CAYPUM010000123.1:0-8885 GCA_964413545.1 uncultured Roseibacillus sp.
GGAGGCCCTCGCCAACACGCGGCGGCGGTTGAAGTCGCCCGAGTTCTTCAGCTTCGCCTCGATGAGCGATCTCCCGGGCGGCCTCGAATGGAAGACCGGGATGGAGGAACCCGAAATCGGATCGCCGGAGGCGAGGAAGGGGGGGACCTTCAACACCTATTTTCCCAGCCTTGCCTTTCCGCCCACCATCCGCTCGATTGGAAAGAACGCCAACAACGGCTTTCGGGCGGAGCACTGGGACAACATCGAGATGGGGCTGGTCGGGCTGCACCCCAACACGATGCGCACCATTCCGGGGATCGCGGACCGCTGGGCGGTCGCCCCGGACGGGCGCACGGTCTATTTCCACATCGACGAGGAGGCGCGCTGGTCGGACCGCGCCCCGGTGACGGTGGAGGATTTCTTCATGACCTTCTACGTTTGTCTCTCGGAATACATCACGGGCCCGTGGTACCGGCAGTATTACGGGGAGATGTTCGAGAACATCACGCGATACGACGACCGCCATCTCTCGATCCGCCTTGCGCACCTGAAACCGCAGCCCGAGCATTACGCGGGACTGGCGCCCTACGCGCGGCACTTCTACCGGGAGTTCGGGCCGGATTTCGAGGAGCGCTACGCATGGCGCCCGCGCCCCACCACGGGGGCGTATGTCATCCGGGGGGAGGACATCGTGAAGGGGCGCTCGATCACCCTGACGCGGGTCAGGGACTGGTGGGCCCGGGATCACAAGTACTACCGGTATCGTTTCAATGCGGGCCGGATCAAGTATCAGCTTGTCCGGAGCGACGAGAAGGCCTTCGAGTTGTTCAAGAAGGGGCGCATCGACATGATGGAGCTGAACCTTCCGAAGCGCTGGTACGAGCAGATGGAGATCCCGGCCCTGTTCAAGGGCTACATCCAGAAGCGGACCTTTTACAACGTGTATCCGCGGGTGCCGCGGGGGCTCTACATCAACCACTCGAAGCCGTTTCTGGGCAACCTTGACGTCCGGATCGGGCTGCAGCATGCCACCAACTGGCAGAAGGTGATCGACTTCGACCTGCGGGGCGACGCGAGCCGGCTGGACATCTACAACGAAGGCTACGGGAAGTTCAGCAACTCCGGGATCCGGGCCCGGGAGTTCGACCCCGCGCGGGCGCGGGAGTATTTCGCGCGGGCCGGGTTCAGGCGGCAGGGGAACGACGGGGTGTTGCGCAACGCGGCGGGGCAGCGGCTTTCATTCACCATCACCTACACCGCCGATCCCGTCATCGAGAAGATCGTGCAGCGGCTCAAGGAGGAGGCTCTGAAGGCCGGTCTTGAGTACCGGCTCGAGGGGATGGACGGCACCGCCAGCTACGAGAAGGTGATGCAGAAGAAGCATGACCTTGCGCTTTGGGGGTGGGGGACGACTCCGCCGTATCCGCGATACTTCGAGGGCGTGCATTCGATCAACGCGTATGATCCGGGGACCCGGACGCCGCGGGTGATGACGAACAACATCAGCGTTTACGCGAACCCGGAGGCGGACCCGCTGGCGGAGCAGGTGCGGTTTGCCGCCTCCGAGGAGGAGATCAAGGAGGCCTCGTGGAAGCTCGAGGAGATTCTGCACGAGACGGCTTTCTGGATCCCGGGTTTCAAGCGCGAGTTTTACCGGATCGGGCACTGGCGGTGGATGAGATGGCCGGAGGACTTCAACGTGAAGGTGAGCCGCGAGGCGCAGGAGAGCTACGTGTATTGGATCGATTCCGAGGTGAAGGAGCGCACCCGGGAGGCGATGCAGGAGGGGGCCTCCTATCCCGAGGTGGACGTGGTGTATGACCAGTATCGTGACGAGCCGTGAACGCCGTGAACGAGACGGAAGCCCGCAACAACGGGACGCTTCTCGAGGTCGAGGGGCTGGTGAGCGCCTTCGACACGGAGGACGGGTTGCAGCGGGCGGTCGACGAGGTCTCCTTCACGGTGGGGCGCGGGAAGACGCTCGGGATCGTGGGCGAGTCGGGCTGCGGCAAGAGCGTCACCGCGATGTCGCTGATCCGGCTGCTTCCGCAGCCGGCGGGGCGGATTCTGGCGGGCAGGGTGCGCTTCAACGGAGAAGACCTGTTGCGGGCGCCGGACTCGCGGCTGCACGCCGTGCGCGGGGGCGAGATCGGCGTCATTTTCCAAGAGCCCATGACGGCGCTCAATCCGGTGCACCGGATTGGGCGGCAGGTGAGCGAAGTGCTGCGGCTGCATACGAAGATGAGGAAGAAGGAGGCGTGGGAGGCGTCCGTCGAGGCCCTGCGCAGGGTGCGGATTCCTTCGCCGGAAGAGCGGGTCGGGGACTACCCGCACCAGCTTTCGGGGGGGATGCGGCAGCGGGTGGTGATCGCGATGGCGCTGGCGTGCGGGCCGGAGCTTCTGATCGCGGACGAGCCCACCACGGCGCTCGACGTAACGGTGCAGGCGCAGATTCTCGATCTGATCCAGCGCCTGCAGGCGGAGCTGGGAATGGCGGTGATTCTGATCACGCATGATCTCGGGGTGATCGCGGAGAGCTGCGACGAGGTGGTGGTGATGTATGCGGGCCGGGTGGTCGAGCGGGCGCCGCTTCGGGAGCTGTTCGCCAATCCGCTGCACGCGTATACGCGGGGGCTGCTGGAGTCGATTCCGCGCTTGTCCCTGCCCCCGAAGTCGAAGTTGCGGACGATTCCGGGAATGGTGGCGTCGCTGGGGGAGCTTGTTCCGGGGTGCCGGTTTTGCCAGAGGCTCGGGCGCCGGGGGGAGGTGCTGCACCATCGGCCGCCGTTCCGGGAGGCGGTTTCGGGGCACTGGGTGGAGGCGTGCCCGGAGTGCTTTCAAGGATGAATCATGAATCCAGAGTCGATGCCTGAGGGTTCCGCGCTGGTTGAGGTGTCGGACCTCGAGGTGCACTTTCCAGTGCGCGGAGGGCTGTTCCTGCGCCAGACCGGGACGGTGAAGGCGGTGGACGGGGTTTCGCTGGCGATCGGGCCGGGCGAGACGGTGGGATTGGTGGGCGAATCGGGCTGCGGGAAATCGACCATGGCGAAGGCCCTTGTGCGATTGCTGAAGCCCAACGGCGGGAGGGTTCATTTTGAGGGCGCGGACATCACGCGGGCCGGCACGGGGCGTCTGCGCCCGCTGCGGCGGGACATGCAGATGGTGTTTCAGGATCCCGCCGAGTCGCTCAATCCGCGGCAGAGCGTGCGGCAGATCATCGAGGAACCGCTTGCCGTCCACCGCGTCGGGAATGCCGGCGAGCGGCGGCGGCGGGTGAACGACCTGCTGGACCGGGTGGGGTTGCCGCGCGAGTCGGGGGAGCGGTATGCCTTTGAGTTTTCGGGCGGGCAGCGGCAGCGGATCGGGATTGCGCGCGCCATCGCCCTGAATCCGAAGTTCGTAGTATGCGACGAGCCGGTCTCGGCCCTCGACGTTTCGGTGCAAAGCCAGATTCTGAATCTCCTGATGGATCTGCAGCGCGAGATGGGCATTTCGTATCTTTTCATCGCGCACGACCTTGCGGTGGTCCAGCACGTCAGCGACCGGGTGGCGGTGATGTATCTTGGGAAGATCGTCGAGGTGGCGGATTCGGAGACGATCTACCGGCGCCCGAAACACGCCTACACGAAGGCGCTGCTTTCCGCGATCCCGGAACCCGACCCCTCGGCGGAGCGGGAACGCATTCTTCTTGAAGGGGACGTGCCGTCGCCGATCAACCCGCCGAAGGGGAGCGCCTTCGGGCATCGGATCAATCACCCCCGCTACGAGGAGACCATCGGCGTGGACTTGGGCCTGGTCGAGATCGAACCCGGGCACTGGGTGGCGCGGGATCCGTGCTGCCTTGAACCCGGGGATTACGCGCGGGTGGGGTGAGGAGGTGCGAGGATTTGGTCATTGGCAGGGCCGGGGGAACGGGTAGCTTGCGTGTGTGTTGCGGGGGATGGCGGGGCGACGATACTGGATCGGGGTGGAGTTTTTTCTGTTGACGGCGACGCCGGGTTTTTGGGTTCCGGTGTTGTCGAACGTGTTGCGGGCGCGGGGGTTCGAGGGGGTGGCGATGTGGGCGTTTTTCATTATACCAGTGGCGGCGGTGGTATCGCCGCTGTTGTTCGGGGCGCGGGCGGACCAGCGGTTTCGGGCGGAGCGGTTGCTGGGGGTGATCATGACGGGGGGTGCGGTGTTTTTGTTTCTGGCGTTCTGGTTTCTGGAACACGGCGAGGGGCCGGGATGGTTCTTGTTCTTTCTCGGGGTGAATGCGCTGGTGGCGTCGCCGGCATGGGCGCTGCTGAACACGGTGGCGCTGAAGAACCTCGAGGATCCCGAGCGGCAGTTCGGATCGTATCGGGTGTGGGGGACGCTGGGTTGGATGATGGCGGGCTGGGTGGTGAGCCTGCTGGCGCTGGACGCCTCGCCGAAGGTGGGGCAGATCGCCTCCGGGATCCGGTTGGTGGCCGGGGGGGTGTGCTTTCTTCTCCCGGCGACCCCGCCCGGCGGCGAGAGGGAGTTCGGCTGGAAGAACGCGGTGGGTCTGGGATCGCTGCGGGTGCTGCGCGACCGGGACCAAGGGACCTATTTTCTGACGGCCTTCCTGTTCATGGTTCCGCTGACGGCGTTCTACCTGCACACGCCGTTGTTTTTGCGGGACCTCGGGTGGGAGCGGGTGGCGGTCGGGATGTCGGTTGGGCAAATGACGGAGGTGGCGGCGATGCTGGTGATGGGGATGGTGATGGTGCGGCTGCGGATCAAGTGGATTCTGCTGGGCGCGATCGCGTTCGGGGTGATGCGCTACGCGATTTTCGCGGCGGCGGGGGTTGTGTCGTCGGCGGCGATGGTGGTGGGGGCGGTGGCGCTGCACGGGGTGTGCTGGACGTTTTTCTTTGAGTCGGGGCGGATATTCGTCGACCGGCGGGTGGCGCCGGGCGTGCGGGCGCAGAGCCAGGCCCTCCTGACGCTGGCGACGGGCGGGCTTGGAGGGATCTTCGGGACGCTCACGGTGGGACTTCTGCACCGGTGGTTGGTGCTGGCGGAAGGCGCGCCGGGGTGGACGGTTTACTGGCTCGTCCTGACGGGGCTGTGCCTCGGGAGCGGGGTCCTCTTCGGGTTGGGCTACCGGGGCGTGCCTTCATCAAGTCCATCCACGGATCAATGAGGCGAAGCAAGCGGCGCCGCGTTCGAGTTGATCGATCGCGAAAAATTCAGAATTTAGGATTTAGCGTTGGGGCGGATTGATGGTTCACTGCGGGCGTGCCGCGTGATGTCTGTCGCTCTCCGTGGGTCTTGGTGATCGTTCTGGCGCTGCGAGTTGCGCTGGGCGTCTTTTTCGTGTGGTCGGGGGCGGTGAAGCTGCTGGACGTGAACGCCTTCGTGACGGCGGTGGGGAATTTCCAGATCGTCTTTCCACCGGTGGACGCTCTGGTGGCGTATTTCCTTCCCTGGCTGGAGGTGTTTGCGGGGCTGGCGCTCATGGCGGGGGTGCTTTGGCGGGGCGCCCTATGGCTGATTCTCGCGCAGTTGGTCGTCTTTGCCGGGGTTTCCCTGTCGGCGGTTGTGCGCGGGCTCAACATCAACTGCGGGTGCTTCGGGAGCACCTCGACGGAACCGACGAACTGGGATTGGCATTTCGCGATTTTGGCGGTGCTGGCGGTGGTGACGGTGGCGCTGCTGTGGGATGGCCGACGCTATTCGAGGGAGGAAAGGGTCGGATGAAGGGACGAGGAAAAAAGCGGTGTCGCCGCTTCGCTTTGCCACCGCACTCCACACAGGGGCGGCCCGCATGCTCACCAGTGACGTGGCGCCGGAGATGACGGAAGCAACCCGATACGCGGAGCGGTTGGCGGGTCGCATTGCGGCAAGTGGCTCCCACTTGTGCGTGGGACTTGATCCGAGGCCGGAACGGCACGACGGAGAGATCGGGAAGGTGGAGGGTTTTCTCCGGCGGGTGGTCGAGGAGACTTCGTCGTCGGCGGCGGCTTTCAAGCCGAACAGCGCCTACTTCGAGGCCATGGGAGCGGAGGGGATGGCGCTTCTGCAACGGGTCATCGAGACTGTGCCCCGGGAGATCCCCGTGATCTTCGACGGCAAGCGCAGCGACATCGGAGAAACCCAACGGCGGTACGCGGAGGCTGCCTTCGGGGTGTTGGGCGCCACGGCGGCCACTCTCAATCCGTTCATGGGTTACGACTCGATCGAACCGTTTCTCGAGTTCCCCGGTCGCGGAGTTTACCTTCTGGCGCTGACATCGAATCCGGGGAGCGAGGAGATCGAGAAGCTGGAGGCGGGAGGCCGCGGGATCTACGAGCGGGTCGGAGAATACGCGGCCCGGGCCGCCCGCGAGGAGCGAGCGACCGACGTGGGGCTCGTGACGGGGCTTACGACCCTCGATGACGATCTGCTGGAACGGTTGCCGGACGTTCCGCTGCTGGTGCCGGGGCTGGGAGCGCAGGGTGGCGATTTGGGGCTGCTGGAGGGCGGCGGGCGGCGGGCCCCGATTGTTGTAAATGTCTCGCGGGGCGTGCTTTACGGCGAGAAGCCACGCTCGTTGCGGGAGCGGGCCGAAGCGTTTGCGGCAAGCATCTCAGCGGCGCTGGATTGAGCGGTTGCGGGACCGAGACGAACGGAATATCACGAGGGCCATGGGCGACAACGGACGCAAGCGGTTGGCGGAGCACTACGCGGGATTGATGCCCAAAAAAGGGTGGCCGGAGCGAAACTACAAGTTCCTGCGGTACCGGCTCGTCCCGCAGATCTTCCGAAAGCTGGTGGGCGACCCGCAGCATCCGAAACTCAGTCCGCCGTCGGACGGAAAGGCCCGGGTGACGTGGATCGGCCATGCCTCATTCTTCGTGCAATTCGAGGAGCACTCGGTGCTTTTTGATCCCAACTGGGGGAAATGGATCGGCATCGTGAAGCGCATGCGTCACCCGGGGATTCTCCTTGAGCACCTCCCGGAGGTGGACCTTGTGTTGGTCTCCCACGCTCATTTCGACCATCTGCACAAGAAATCGCTGAAAGGGGTCGAGGCGCGGGACGGCGTCATCGTTCCGCGGGGCAGCGCGAAACTGGTTCGGAGGCTCGGCTTCGGGACGGTGACCGAGATGCGAATCTGGGAAGAAGGGTTTTTCAGCGGGTTGCGGGTGATGCATACTCCGAGCCACCACTGGGGAGCGCGCTTCGGGCACGATACGCACCGGGACTACGGGGGATTCCTTGTGGCCAGCGAGCGGCGCTCGGTGTTTCACTGCGGCGACAGCGCCTATTTCAGCGGCTTTCGGAAGATCGGGGAGCGGGAAGACATCGACATTGCGCTCATGCCCATCGGGGCATACGATCCGCCGAGCGGCCGCGATGTCCACATGACGCCGGAGGAGGCTCTCACGGCCTTCGAGGAACTCGGCGCAAGGCTGATGGTCCCGATGCATTACGGGACGTTTCAGCTCAGCAACGAGCCCCCGGAGGAGCCGCTTGATCGCTTGCTGGCGGAGGCCGACCGGCGCGGTCTCCTCGGACAGATCGTCGTCCTCGATCCGGGAGTGGGTTTGGAGCTGTGAATAAGTCGGTGATGCTTGACCCCGGCGCGGCGGCTTCGTAATTCCCTTGCATGGAGATGCTCTACGAAGGGAAAGCCAAGAAGATGTATGAAACCGAGGACCCGCACGTCCTTCGGATGGAGTTCAAGGACGACGCCACCGCCTTCAATGCCGAGAAGAGAGCGCAGTTCGAGAACAAGGGCAAGTTGAACAAGGCCATCACGCTTCTGATCTACAAGATGCTCGAGGACAAGGGGCTGAAGACCCACCTCGTGGCGGATGTCGACGACATCAACATCCTCGTCAAGAAGGTTGAGATTCTGATGGTGGAGGTGATCGTGCGGAATGCTGCCACCGGGAGCATGGTGAAGCGGACCGGCGTGAAGGAGGGGCTGCGCTTCGGGAAACCGATCGTCGAGTTCAGCTACAAGTCGGATGAGCATGGCGACCCGCTGATCAACGACGACTACGCGCGGGAGATGGGATTGGCCACCGAGGAGGAATGCGCCTTCCTGAAGCAGCAGGCACTGGTGGTCAACGAGGTCCTGATCGAGTTCTTCCGGAAGTGCGGGCTGGACCTCATCGACTTCAAGATCGAGTTCGGCCGGACCGCGGAGAATGGCGAGATCGTGCTGGCGGACGAGATCAGCCCTGACACCTGTCGGCTGTGGGACCTCGATACCGGCAGGAAGATGGACAAGGACCGCTTCCGACAGGATCTCGGGGAGGTCATGGAGAGCTATGCCGAGGTGCTGGAGCGGGTGCGGCAGGCCAGTGTCTGAGTCCAGCGGTGTCACCCGGCAAAATCGTGGTGTCGGAGCCGGACGTTTCCCCCGCGCGAGGGACGCCTCGGAGCGGGCGAAAATGATGCGACATACGGGGCGCGGGCAGAGCGGCGGGCGCCCAAGGGAAAACCCTCGCTCTCCCGTATCGCGCCACGTTCCTCTTTCTGTTGCGGCGGGCTTGCCGGGCGAGGATGTTTGGAAAGCCGGATAATCAAATATTTTTTAATATCGACCTTGTTTCTTTATCGAATTTAGGGGAATCTGGGGCTGCGGTGGAGGGGAGACCTGCTGGTCCGCGCAAATTTTCGCCTGATGCCGAAGAACAGGAACAAATCGAAGCGGAGGGGCGCCTTCGACGACGGGTGGCCGATGGAGGTGATGGGGCTGGTGTATGTGGCGGTGGGCTTTTTGCTGTTGCTGTCGTTGATTTCCTACACGCCGGGGGATTTGCCGATCACGGTTCCGTTTTCCGAGTGGGCGTTCCTTGGGGACTATGCTCTGGGGTTGGAGGCGAATCGCCCGCGGCATAATTTCATTGGTCCGGTGGGGGCGTTGTTGGGGTTTGGTCAGATGCAGTTGCTGGGGGGGGCCT
>CAYPUM010000124.1:0-7413 GCA_964413545.1 uncultured Roseibacillus sp.
CGACCATGGGGTCGAGCCGCGCAACATCCTGCTGCTGACCTTCACCAACAAGGCGGCCCGCGAGATGCTCGAACGCGTCCGCGCCCTCGTGCCGCGCGACATCGGCGAGATGTGGGGCGGCACCTTCCACTCGGTGGGCAACCGCATCCTGCGCCGCAACGCGGAAGAGGCCGGCTTCACGCGCTCCTTCTCGATCATGGACCGCGACGACCAGAAGTCGCTCATGACCGGCGTCGTCGCGGAGAGCGGCATCGACACCACCGCGCGCCGTTTCCCGAAGGCCGACGTCCTGATCACCCTCTTCAGCCTCGTGCAGAACACCGGGGCCCCGCTCCGGGAGATGCTCGAATCGCGTTATCCCTACTTCCTCGAATGGGAGGAGGAGATCGCACGGGTCGAAAAGGCCTACCGGCGCAAGAAGCGCGACACGAACTCGATGGACTTCGACGACCTCCTCGTCCTCGCGCTGAAGCTCCTGCGCGACAACGAGGAACTGCGCCGCCACTACCAGAAGCGCTTCCAATACGTGCTGGTCGACGAATACCAGGACACCAACCACGTCCAGACCGAACTCGTCGATCTCCTGGCCGGAGAGCGCCGGAGCCTCATGGTGGTCGGAGACGACGCCCAGTCGATCTATTCGTGGCGCGGCGCCGACATGCAGAACATCCTGAGCTTCCCGGAGCGCTACCCCGAGGCGAGCGTCTACCGGATCGAGACCAATTACCGCAGCATCCCCGGCATCCTGAGCCTCTCGAACGCCGCCATCCGCGCCAACCGGGTGCGGTTCGAAAAGGAACTGCGCGCCGTCCGGGAGGAGGGCGCGATGCGGCCGGCCCTCGTGCCGCTCGAAGACCCCTCCACCCAGGCCCGCTTCGTCGCGCAACGCATCCTGGAACTCCGCGACGAAGGGGTGGAACTCGAGGAAATCGCGGTCCTCTACCGCGCCCACCACCAGAGCCTCGAAGTCCAGATGGAACTCACCAGCCGCGGGATCCCCTTTCAGATCACCAGCGGCCTGCGCTTCTTCGAGCAGGCCCACATCAAGGACGTGGCGGCCTTCCTGCGCTTCGTCACGAACCGGCGGGACGAAGTGAGCTTCAAGCGCATGGTGATGCTGCTGCCGGGGATCGGCGCCAAGGGGGCCGACAAGCTCTGGCGGGCATGGCTCGGGACGCCCCTCGCCGCCGGCGGGGACACCCCTTCGGGGTTCTCGTCCGTCATGAACACCCTGCCGGCGCCGAAGAAGGCGGTCCGCCATTGGAAACAGCTCGGCCACACCCTCGACGAGTTGGTCGCGGACGGCGGCTTCGCGCGCCCCTCCGACATGCTCTTCAGCGTCCTCGAGGGAATCTACGACGAATACCTGAAGCAGAGCTACGAGAACTACGAAAACCGTAGACAGGACATCGAGCAGCTCGTCGACTACGCGCAGGGGTTCGACGACGTCCTCGAACTCCTCTCCCAGCTCTCCCTCATGTCGGCGGTCGACGGCGATCCCGCCGGACGACGCGAGGAACCCGACCCCGAGCACGTCACCCTCTCCTCGGTCCACCAGGCCAAGGGCCTCGAGTGGAAGGCGGTCTTCGTCATCGGACTCGCCGACCGCATGTTCCCCAACGGCCGCGTCCTCGACGCCGAGGACGACGCCATGCTCGAAGAGGAACGCCGCCTCTTCTACGTCGCCCTCACCCGCGCCAAGGACGAACTCTACCTCGCCTACCCCCAGATCAACCCAAAAAGCTACTCCGGCGAGATCATCCAGCGCCCCTCCCGCTTCCTCGACGACTGCCCCCCCGAGTTCCTCGAAGAATGGCGGGTCGCACCGCGGTGGTGAGAGGCGGGGGCAGGGGGCAGGTTCTCGGTTGCCGGTTGTCGTCCGGCGGGCGCCTTCAACGGCCATGAGGATGCCGCCGGACCGCTTTCAGCGGGGAGCGACAAGGCGCCAGCGGCCGGAGTCAAGGTCGTGTTTCAGCACGGTCTCCTCCCCGTCGGCGGCGCGCACTCTGAAGCAGTCCGCCCGCGGCCATCCGGGGCGGACTGCGGCTTCCTGCCAGCGGTCGACGACCTCCGCCACCTCGATCCAGCCGCCCTGCAGGCGAAACCGCCGCGGCGCCTCGTCGGCCTTGTGGCCGGCGTAACACCGAACTTCGACGGCTTCCCGTTTCATGGCGATCATTCCCGGGGTCCTTCCCGACCGGCCTGTGGCCGGCTGCGGAGCACAAAGGTGGTGCACTTGGACAGATCCTTCAGCCGCGTCGCGCCGACGTAGGCGCAGGCGCTTCGGATCCCCCCGGTGATCTCCCGGATCGTCTCTTTCACCGGCCCCTTCAGGGGAACCAGCGTTTCCATTCCTTCCGCGGCCCGGTAGTCCCTCGCGCCCCCGGCGTATTTGTCCATGGCGGTTCGGCTTGCCATTCCGTAGAAGCGCATGGCCACTCTTCGGCCGTCCTCCTCGATCCATTCCGCCTGACATTCGTCGTGTCCGGCCAGCATCCCGCCGAGCATCACGAAGTCGGCGTTGGCGGCAAAGGCTTTGACCACGTCGCCGGGGGTCCGGCAACCTCCGTCGGCGCACACGTGCCCTCGCAGCCCGTGAGCGGCGTCGGCGCACTCGATGATCGCTGAAAGCTGCGGATAACCCACCGCCGCCTTGATGCTTGTCGTGCAGACGCTTCCCGACCCCACCCCGATCTTCACGATATCGGTCGCTCCCGAGATCAGGAGTTCCTGCACCATTTCCGGGGTGGCGACGTTGCCTGCCATGATGGTTGCTTCGGGAAGGGCTTCGCGGATTCTCCGCACCCGCTCGACGAAATACTTCGTGTAGCCGTTGGCGGCGTCGACGCAGACATACCGGACCTCGACTTCGCCCGCCACTCTCATCAGCCGCTCGTATTCCGCGTCGTCGATGCCGAGGGTCAGGAAGGCGCGGTTCCGGTTCGCTTCTTCCTCGAAAAACCCGGCCAGCTCCGCCTTGCCGTGATACTTGTGCAGGCACGTCATCATCCGGACTCCAAGCGCCCTCGCCATTGGTATGGTGCCGATGGTGTCCATATTCGACGCAATGACCGGAATCCCTCTCCACGTCCTGCCGCTGTGCAGGAAGGTATACTCCCTCTCAAGATCAATCGTCGCCCGGCTCGGGGCCTCGGACCGCTTCGGCCGGATCAGGACATCATCGAAGTCGAGCTTCAAATCGCGTTCGATTCTCATCAGCGGAAGGTGGTTCTGCCCGGCGCCCCCTCCTCGACCGCGAACACCGGAATCCGTCCGAAAACTACTCCACAATGGCCGCGCCGGCAATGGATGCCCTCAAGAAGGAAACGAGATCCAAGTGGCGTGAAGGGGATCCCCGGGTCCCCCGCGCTGCACGCAACTTCGTTAACGTTAACGGGAATACGTGCGGGCGGGGTGGGTTTGAAGGGGTGGGAGGAGAACCCCGGGGGGTGCCGGGGAACATGGCGTGGTGGGTGTCCTTCGCTTCCTGTTTGCATGGTCCGGGTGCGTGTCATGGTCAGGGGCCCTGAGGTGACGCCTTCCGAGGTTGCCCACCGTGTGGCCGGCTTCGCACAAATTCCTTGCAGTCGGATTCGAAGCGGAGAACATGAGAGATGTGATGCGGCTTGTTGCTCTGGGTTTGCTGCAACGGTCCCGGGACGTTCTGGGCGCTCGTCGAGGACGGGCTTGGCGGATGGAAGATCGGGACCAGCGGCGGGAGTCCGGCGCGTTGGCAGACGGGCGGCGACATGGAGGGGATTTGTCAACCCGATGACAGCCAGCCAATCGTCTACCTGATGGACGAGACCGGCCACATCCGCAAGTACGACGTGTCCGTCGGTGGCACGGTCAACGAAGTGCAGTCGTGGAACATCGTTGCCGACGCCGGACCGAATGGCGGATCCGGACCGGAGGGAATCACCTTCGTGCCCGATGAATGGCTGGCGCGGGAAGGATTCCGCGACGGCAGCGGAGTGTTGCGCACGAGCAGCCAGGGAATGAACGGGCTGATGTTCGTCGGTCACCAGACCGGCGGGTACGTGCACGTGTTCGACCTGAATGCGGCCGGCACCTGCCTGTATCACGGAAAGATCCTGACCTCGCGGTCCGAAACGGCCGGCCTCTCGTTCGATCGTACCTCCGGCAAGCTCTACATCTGGCACAACACGGGACCGAACTACCTGGAAGTGGCCGAATTGAATTCCACTCCCTCGGGCGCCGAGCGCCGGTTCCGCACCCTGATCGAATATGCCGGACCGCGCGGCGGCAACCTCGAAGGGATTGCCCCGGTCTCCAATCTCGACGGCGACGACTGGATCATGCTGACCGACGACGACAACAACCCCAGCGGTGAGGCCGTGACCATCTACAAGCATTTCCGGCCCGAAACCGACACCGACCACGACGATCTGCCCGACGATTGGGAACTCCGGCATTTCGGAAGCACCACCGTTACCACCGGCGCCGCCGACCCCGACAAGGACGGCATGGACAACAAGCGGGAGCACGCCTTCGGGCTCGACCCGACGACGGGCGCGTCGGTGGTTCCGATCCCCGCGCCCCTCGACCGCGCCGCCGGAACCTTCGTCTACACGCGGCCCATCCCCGAACTCACCGGTTTTGACTACGCCGTGCAGACCTCGACCGCCCCCGACCGCTGGACCGTGGACCCCTCCGCCGTGCAGGAGGTCATCGGAACTGCCGCGGACCTGCAAACCGTGCGCGTCACCGTCGGCGGGGAAAAACCTCTCGCCGAGCCGGTCTTTCTGGTGCGTGTCGGTGCGACCGAGCCGGAGTAATCGAGTGAAGAATTCCGGGCTTCGGGGCGATCGTGCTTCAAGAAGGTTGATTTCGGCGCTCTTTGTGACATCATGCGGGCAGTGGCGGCGGCCGGAATGTCAGTAAATCTTGCGCCGATATGTCCAGCGAGGAATTAGCGCTCAAGAGGTGCGTTCAGCGGACCGACATCATGCTCAGACCGGATCCCTCGCGGGTCGTGGTCCGTTTCTTCCCGCCGCACACCGAAGACCGGATTGAGCGGGTGGCGGCGCGGGTCATGGCCCTCGGGGACCGGGCCGTCAAGGAACGCCTCGAGTTGGTGATGCGCTATTTCCGTGACCGGCATCATGACATTCGTCCCATGTTGTTGAGGCATTACGGCGAGATCTCGCCGTATATGATCACGGACCTCGATCCTTCGGAGGAACGGAAGCTTCTGATCGGGGCGTATTTCACCAGCGAGTTCGCGCTGGAGTCCGCCGCCCTGTTTAATCCGTCGATCGTTCCGCATCCCGATCAGTCGGGCCTCGAGGCGGGCGCGCTGCGGTTCGTTCTGACGCTGCGGGCGATTGGCGAGGGACACCTGTCCTCGCTGGAGTTCCGCTCGGGGGTGATCGCCGCGGACCTCGCGGTTTCCATTGATGATCCCGGCCAACTCATCACCAGCCCCGATCTCATCCCCAATCCGACCTACGACAAGGATGTGTTCTCGCGGAAGCTCTACGAGTTGGGGTTCGAAAACGAGACTTCGAGCGAGGTTCTCGCCGGTCTGGATGACGAGTTTTCCTTTGCGGACCTTCTTGCCCAGATTGATCGGGTGCGCCGGGCCGCTCGCCGGCGTTCGCGAGTCCGCCTCGAAACACTGCGGGGCGTCCGGAACCTTGCGGAGGGGAACTATGAAGTGCGTTTTGATTCCGCCTTGCCGCTTGGCGAGCGGGTCATCCTGCCCCATTCCGGGAACGGCCGCAAAGCCATTGAAGACGCCCGCTTCGTGCTCTTTCGGGACGACGAGGGGACCGCCGTCTACTATGCCACCTACACCGCTTATGACGGGCACACCTTCTTCCCCCAGTTGCTGGAGACCGGCGATTTCGCCCGCTTCCGTTTCATCACGTTGAGCGGAGAGGGCGTCGAGAACAAGGGGATGGCGCTCTTTCCGCGCCCCATCAATGGCCGCTACGCCATGCTGTCGCGCCAGGACAACGAGAACATCTACCTCATGTATTCGGACGATGTTCACTTCTGGCACGATCGGAAAATCGTGATGAAACCGTCCTATCCGTGGGAGTTCGTGCAGACGGGCAATTGCGGTTCGCCGATCGAACTGGACGAGGGGTGGCTCATGCTCACCCACGGCGTCGGCGCCATGCGGCGGTACTGCATCGGGGCCGTCCTGCTGGACAAGGACGACCCCACCCGGGTGATCGGGCGCCTGAAGGAACCGCTCCTTGAGCCGGACGAGAATGAACGGCAGGGCTATGTCCCGAACGTGGTCTACACCTGCGGGGCGCTCGTGCACCGCGGCACGCTGGTGGTTCCCTACGCGATGTCCGACCATGCCGCCAGCATCGCCCTCGTGGAGTTGGACGGTCTGGTGCGGGCCCTGCTTGCATGATCCAACCTCCGACCCGACCCATGCGCATCGGCTTCATATCCACCTTCCCTCCGATCGAATGCGGGATTGCGACCTACACCTCCTACCTCAGGGAGGCGCTGGAGGATATCGAGAACGAGACCTTCGTCATCAGCCAGTTTGGCGCGCAAGGGGACCGGGTATTTCCCATCTACAAGCCGAACGCGCCGGCGTTTTCCAGCGACGTGTTTCATACCTCGACGGAGATGACGCCGGATGTGATGCACGTCCAGCACGAGTATGGTCTCTACGGCCCGCACAAGGGAGTCCACATCATCGAGTTGCTGCTCCGCTACCGGTTGGCGGGGTTGTCGGTCGTGACGACGCTGCACACGATCAGCGAGGAACTCAGGGACTACGAGGAACGCATCCTGAAGCATGTCGTCGACGAGTCCTCCGCCGTGATCGTCCACGAGGAGTTCCAGCGCGAAACCCTCTTCAAGTACTTCGGAACGATGCGGCACATCAAGGACAAGACGCACGTCATCGAGCACGGGGTGCGCGAGGCCGGGCCGGTGCCCGATGCGAAGCGGAAGTTGGGCCTCGAGGGCCGGAAGGTTGTCCTCCTGTGCGGCTACTTCCGCCCCTCGAAGGGATTGCACAAGATCATCGACGCCTTTCAACACATATCGAGGAGGGATGCGGATGCCGTGTTGGTGGTCGCCGGCAAGACGCGCAACGTCGAGTTTGATGATTATCGCCGGGAGTTGTACACGAAGCTGAACACGTCACCGGTCGCGGACCGGATCAGGGTGTTCCGCGGCCAGTTTCCGCAGCACACCTTCGACACGATCGTCTCCGCCGCGGACGTGGTGGTGCTGCCCTATGAATCCGGGGCTCAGAGCGGGGTGATGGCGCAGTGCGCGGATGAACTGCAAAGCACGCCGTTCGCCCGCCTGGAGACGATATGGAGTACGGTCCGCGTACCCACATACCTGCCGCAGCAGTGGCAGAGAACCACACCGGTTTTGTTCACGGTAAAGGTGACATAGCCCTTTTCC
>CAYPUM010000124.1:7423-8861 GCA_964413545.1 uncultured Roseibacillus sp.
GGGCGTTCAATCTGGCCATCGACCGCAGCGGGGGCGGACTGACTTGTGCCCGCGACGAGGACTACGTCGACACCATCCTGAAGATCCTGAACGACGCCGGCTTGCGGAGAAGACTGAAGGAGAACATCCGGCGCTACATCTCGGGGGGGGCGGGCTGGAGCAGGATCGCCAGGCAACACGTCGCGGTGTATCATCAGGTGACGACCGTGCCGTATGGCGGGGCCCGGTATGTCTACTTCCCCGAACCCCGCGGGGAGACGGATGAAGGGGGGCGCATCCGATGAGACGGCATCCCTCGAACCCCGTCATCACGCCGGAGATGGTCCGGCCGTCGGCGGACGGCTACCGGGTCCGGGGCGTCTTCAACCCCGGCGCCTGCCGGTTCGGCGATGAGATCGTGTTGCTGCTTCGCGTCTCGGAGGATTGCGAGGCAGGCGAGGGGGAAGCCGCGGTGCCGATGGCGGACCTGACCGAACACGGGGGACGGCCGGGGATTCTCCGCGTTTCGCTCGACGATCCGGAGGTGCGCCTCAAGGACACGCGCGGCATCGTCTACCGCGGGGTGGATTACCTTTCCACCCTGAGTCATATCCGGCTGGCGCGCAGCAAGGACGGCGTGAGTTTCCGGGTCGAGGACACCCCGTTTCTGTTTCCGTCGCGCCCCCGCGAAATTTTCGGGGTCGAAGACGCCCGCGTCACCAGAATCGGGTCGATCTGTTACATCAACTACACCTGTGTTTCGCCGGACGGTTGGGCGACCGCCCTGGCTTCGACCACGGACTTCACCGGAGTCGACGATCATGGGATCATCTTCCCGCCGCAGAACAAGGATGTTTCGATCTTTCCGGAACGGATAGGAGGGAGTTATTTCGCCCTGCACCGGCCCAACAACGAGGGATTCGGCAAGCCGTCGATCTGGTGTTCCGAGTCTCCGGATCTTGTTCATTGGGGAAATCACCGCTGTGTCCTGCGTCCCCGCGACACGGTCTGGGAGGAAATGAAAATCGGCGGCGGGGGACCCAGCCTTCGCATCCCCGCAGGGTGGTTGCAGATCTATCATGCCAAGGGGCGGGACCAGATCTACAGCCTGTTTGCCGTGCTGTTGGACGCCGCGGAGCCGTGGAAGGTGGTCTCCCGGGGCAAGAAACCGCTCCTCGTGCCGGAAACCGGATACGAGACGACGGGCTTCTTCCCCGGGGTGGTCTTCACCAACGGGGTGCTTCCCGACGGCCGGGACCGGCTCCGAATCTACTACGGCGCCTGCGACGAGTCGGTTTGCCTCGCCGAAACCACGGTGGACGAGGTGTTGGCAACGCTCGGTTGAAGGAGAAGATGACAGGCGACGGATGTTCGCGCGAACGGGCAGAACGACAGGGGACCGGCCGGGCCGGGTTGGGCCGGCGGAAGCTCGTTGCACGCAACTTCGTCAACGTTAACG
>CAYPUM010000125.1:0-8854 GCA_964413545.1 uncultured Roseibacillus sp.
CCAGACGCCGGTTCGTCACCCCGTCCATCCGCAGGTAGTCCAGCAAACACTTCATGTAGGCCAGCTCGCTGTCCCATTCCTCTTCGTTCACCAACCCGTCGCAACGCGCCCAGAACTGATCGGATCGTATCCCGAATTCCGGAAAAAGCACGTCATCCTGCATGTAGCTCGGACTCAAGGTCTGATCGTAGTCAAAAATCAGCGCAATCGTGCTTTGCGGAACCGCCATGAACGCCGCCAAGGCAAGCAGCGCGCAGCACCCCCCGCAAGCAAAAGCACACCACCCGTGTCACCCCAAACGCCACACCCTTCAATCCCCGCACAACTCCCCCAGAGCCTCCTCCAGACTCCCATACCGAAACTCGAAACCCGCACCGTCCAGCCGTTCCGGAACCGCCCGGCGGCTCGACAACAAGCTCTCCGCAAAACCGTCCAACACCGTCCGCAGAACCAGCGCGGGAACCGGCAGAACCGCCGGCCTCCCCAAATGCGCTCCCAGCAACCTCGTAAACTCCCGGTTCGTCACCGGTTCCGGCGCGCAAAGGTTCAACGGCCCCCGCACCCGCTCGTTCCTCAGGGCAAACTCGATCGCCCCCACCTCGTCATCAAGGTGAATCCATGGCATCCACTGCATGCCGGACCCCAGACGCCCGCCAAGACCAAGGCTGAAAACCCGCCGCAGACGCTCCCATGCCTCCCCGCCACGGCCCAGCACCACCCCGCTGCGCAAGCGCACCACCCGCACTCCAAGGCTCTCCGCTTCCACCGCAGCCGCCTCCCAGTCCCGGCACAGCAGACTCAACCGGCCCGCCCCCGGCGCCGCGTCCTCCCGCAGTTCCGCGTCGCCCCGCGCCGGATAAAAACCCACCGCCGAAGCGTTCAACAGCACGCGGGGCCGCTCGTCTTCCGCCATCGCCCCGATCCCCCGCACGATCCGCCGCGTCAGGCCCACCCGGCTCTCCACGATCCCTTCCCAAACCCGCCGCGTCCAGCGCCGGGCGATCGACGCGCCCGCAAGGTTGACCACCGCCCTCGTCCCGGTCAGGTCCGGCCGCCCTCCGGCCGGCCTCCAATTCGGATCATCCTTCCGAGGATGGCGGCTGAACCGCACCACCGAATCTCCCCCCCGCTCCAATCGCTCCGCCACCTTCGAGCCGATGAACCCCGAGGCCCCGAACACCGCCACCGCATCACCCGCACTCATCGCACTCCTCCCCTCTTCTCGCCATGCAGGCGGTCCAAGTCCACCCGGAAATTGTGAATCAAACGGTCCATCATGACGAACGGCGCCGCTTCCGGGACAAAACGAACCATGACGTGCGCCGCTTGCCGGTTCCTGTCCACCATGACAATCCCACCCCGCCCCTCACAACCTCCAATATTAATTGGAAAACTTTTAAAGTAAACCTTGTCATTTATTTAAAATAATTTAAAATCCTTGTGCTTTTTGATCACCCATGTCCCTTCGCTCCGGTTTTTTGAGCGGTTTTCTGCTGCTGATTTCGATCCTTCCGGTCTTCAGCCAATCCTCCGGGCTTTCGGTCCGCTGGGAGTCGGACCTGCCGGAGCCGCCGCGTTTACGGGTCTCTGACGACGATCCGGGAGGCGATCCGCCCTCCGCCTCGCTTGGAGACGGCTTCTCCATCACCTTCAGTTCCATGGACGGCTTGACCGGTTCGCAACAACTGATCTTCGACCAAGCCGCGGCGATCTGGGAAAGCTATCTCATCGGCTACAAGGACGGCATCTCGCTCGACGGCGTCACGATCGAAGCCACGGGAGTCTACATCGACGGCGTCGGAGAGACTCTCGGCTCCGCCGGACCCGTCGGCTACGACGTCCAAGGTGGCTACATGCTCGCGACCAGCGGCATCATGGAGTTCGATACCGCCGACCTTGCCAACCTCGAAGCCGAGGGAAGCCTGCTTTACGTCGTCACCCACGAAATCGCTCATGTGCTCGGCTTCGGAACCCTCTGGGACGCCCCCGGCTACGGCATCCCCGGCCAGCAGGTCTGCATCGACGGAACCGGCCAATACACCGGCCCCGAAGGCCTCGTTGCATGGCAGTCCGAGTTCGGCGACTCCGGCGACAGTTACGTCCCCGTCGAACTCGACGGCGGCGCCGGAACCGCCGACGCCCATTGGGACAGCCTTTCCGGCGTCACCGATCGGCACGGCAACGAACTCGCCAACGAACTCATGACCGGCTGGCTCGCTCCCGACCCCGACGACGTGTTCATCAGTCAAACCACCGTCGCCTCCTTCGGAGATCTCGGATTCAATGTCGACCTCTCAACGTTCCTCGTGCCCGAACCTTCCTCCACCGCCCTCCTCGCTCTCTCGCTCCTCCTCTTCGTGGGACGCCACCGAAGACACCCCGCCTGAAAGCCGCGCCCTTTGCCATTGCCCATTCAATCTGCCGCCGCCTTTCGAACCTTTTTTATTGTCCTCAGGCGTAAAATGTTGATTCCTGTCTCATGCCGCTGGACCGTTCGGGCTGGAGGAACTGGCGGACGTGGCGCGGCATTGCGGTCGCGGCGATCACGGCTTCGTTTGTCGAGGCCGCTCCGCAAGACGACCCTCCTCCCGGCGAGGATGAACTCCTGACCATGCCGGGCCCCGAGGCGCCCCCCGAAGCGAACGGCCGCTCTCCCTTCGAACTCCTCCCGGCCGTCCCCGAGAGCCTCGTCATCACCGGCGAGCACCTGATCTTCTACGACGCGACGACCGAAACCGTCACCTACGACGGCGAGGTCGCGATCCGCACCGACACCGGCCTGCAACTGTTCGCCGACCGCGGTTTCCTCGACTTGAGGAATAAATTCATCCGCGTCTCGGGCAACGTCACGGTCTACCAAGGGCCCTCGATGCAGCGCGGCGAGGTCGCAACCTATTTCTACGAGGAGGAACGGCTCGATGCCGAAAGCCTGCGCGCCGGAGTCGATCCCTTCCTCCTCGAAAGCGGCCGGTTCAAATCCGTCGAGCGGGACGGCCGCCTTGTCTTCGTCGGGGAGGATGCCGCTCTCACCACCCACGACTACGAGGACCCCTCGTTCTGGGTGCGAGCCCGCAAAATCACGCTCTACCCGGACGACCGCGTCGATTTCCAAAACATGACGCTCCTTGCAGGCGGGGTTCCGGTCTTCTGGCTTCCCTATCTCTCCCAGCCGCTCCACGAGGATCTCGGTTACCACTTCCTTCCCGGCGCTTCCACCACGTGGGGTCCCTACCTCTTGAACCGCTACGGTATCATGCTGGGTGGCCGCGACGACGAGGCAGCCGGCAAGGCGGACGACCCGTGGCTCCTCTCGCAGTGGCATTTCGACCTCCGCGCCAAAAGAGGCCTCGGCCTCGGCCTTGACCTTTTCGACACCCGCCTCGACGACAACCCGAACCTCGGCTGGCTCAAGACTTACTACATCAACGACCTCGACCCCGACCTCGCGCGCAGCGATGAGGAGCGCTCGGGAGTCAACGAGAACCGCTTCCGCGTCCAACTCCGTCACCGCCTCGGACTCGAATCCCTCTTCCCGGAGGGCGACGCCTACCTCGAAGCCGACCTCACCGTCCTCAGCGACCGCTTCTACCTCGAGGATTTCAACCGCTTCGACTTCCGCATCGAACCCAATCCCGACAACCACCTCGCCTTTGTCCGCCGGCTCGGCCGGAACCTCTTCACCGCATGGGTCCGCGTCCGCCCGAACGACTTCTACACTTCGGACACCCGCCTCCCGGAGCTGGCCTTCGACCAGGTCCGCCACCCCCTCTGGGGCGGCCCCGTGCTTCACGAAGGCCAGTTCCTCTTCGGCATCTACAAAAGTCACCTCCCCGACTTCCAGCGCACCATCCTCCGCGCCGAACGAGAGGCCCTCGACCCCGACGACCCCCGCCGCGAGCAGTTCGATTTCTTCCTCGCCGACCGCGGATTCTCACGCCTGCACCTCTGGCAGGAGCTTTCCCTGCCCCTCACCCTCGAACGCGGCCTCCACCTCGTGCCCCGCGCCGGAGTCGGATACACCGGCTACTGGAGCGTCAGTGGCGGCGGCCGCGACACCAACCGCCGGCTCGTCTACACCGGCCTCGATTCCTCCCTCAAGTTCTCGCGGACCTTCCCCGACTTCAAGTTCCGCTCCCTCGGCGTCGACGGGCTCCTGCACGTCGTCCAGCCCTACGCCAACCTCTCATGGGTCGCCACGGACGACCTCGACCCCTCCTTCCGCGGCATCGACCGCCTTGCCGCCAGCACAAGGCCCCGCCCGCTCGGCGTGGGACGCTTCACCGCCATCGACGATCTCACTGACTGGACCATCGTTCGCCTCGGCGCCCGCAATCGCCTCCTCACCCGCCGTGACACCTCCACCCACGAATGGCTGATTCTCGACACCTACTTCGACTGGTTCCTCGAAGACCCCGAGTTCAGCCGCAAGTTTTCCAACCTTTACAACAACCTCTACTTCCGCCCCCTTCCGTGGCTCTCCTTCATCTTCGAGACCCAGTTCCCGCTCCTCGGCGACGAGGGCGATTTCACCGAATTGGCCGCGGCCCTCCGCTACATGCCCACCCCCAATCTCGACTTCGAGATCTCGCACCGCTTCCTCAACGACCACCCTATCCTCGAAAACTCCAGCCGCCTCGAATACAACGCCTATGCCCGCCTCAACGAAAACTGGGGCCTCGGCTTCCTCCACCGCTGGGAATTCGATGACAATACCCTCGAACTCCAGCAATACGCCCTCCACCGCACCCTCCAGAACTGGGCCGTCTCGCTTGGCCTCTTCCACCGCGACAACCGTTCCGAAGACGAATACGGCTTCCTCCTCGGATTCACCCTCTCCGAATTCCCCAACATCCACTTCCCCCTCCAGATCGACTCCGAGTAGGGCGCTCGGCGCCCTCAAAATCACGAGCTGCCGGCTTGCTATCGCGAGGAGATTCGGAATAGTCCCGCCCATGCCTGTTTTTCCCGCTCGGGATCTTCTCGCGCAACTCGAGTGGCGCTACGCCGTCAAGGAGTTCGATCCCCGCCAAAGGATCCCTGCCGACAGTTGGGACGCCCTCGAACAATGCCTCGTCCTCGCCCCGTCCTCGTTCGGCCTGCAACCGTGGCGATTCCTGGTGCTGACCGATCCGGGGCAACGCGCGGAGCTTGTTGAGCATTCATGGGGCCAACGCCAGGTCGCGGACTGCTCGCACTTCGTCGTCTTCGCCGCTCCCACCAACCTCGGCCCCGAATCCGTCGACACCCTCGCTGATCACACCGCCAAGGTGCGTTCCGTCCCGTCCGCCTCCCTCGACGACTTCCGCGAATTGGTCAAGGATTTCCTCGACGCCTTCGACCCCGAGACCCGCGTCGCATGGGCCACCCGCCAGATCTACCTCGCCCTCGGCCAGTTCATCACCAGCGCCGCCGTCCTCGGCATCGATACCTGCCCGATGGAAGGCTTCTCCCCCCCTGACTACGACCGCCTCCTCGGATTGACGGAACAAAACCTCACCGCTGTCGTGTGCTGCGCCGCGGGCTACCGCAAGGACTCAGACAAATACGCCGCCCTCCCCAAGGTCCGGTTCCCCCGCGAACAGGTCATGCGGCGCCTGTGAAAAGCCGTCCACCGAAACCCCACAACCGCCACGACGCCGACGGAACAACGGCGGCATCCACCAAGGTTCCCGCGCGAACCCTGCGCTCTCTCCCGCGCGCGCCGGATGGCGCGGTCCCCCGCGACGTCAGGCCGCTTCGACGCTCAAAACAACCATCCAGCCTTGCGGACGAGCCGGTCCGCGCCCAGCTTCCGCCATGGAGTTCCCCTCCACCACCGCCACCTTGCACACCCTCCACGGCGATCTCGTCGCCATCCTTGACGAGGATCACGCCGCACCGGTCGTCTCAGCTCAAATCTGGGTCGAAACCGGCAGCCAGCACGAAGGAGGATGGGCCGGCAGCGGCCTCTCGCACCTCCTCGAACATATGGTCTTCAAGGGCACGAAGTCTTTTTCGGGCCCCGAACTCGCCGCCCGCGTCAACGCCGCCGGCGGCCAATGGAACGCTTACACCAGCTTCGACCGAACCGTCTACTACATCGACGGCCCCGACACTTCCCTCGCATCCTTCCTCGATGTCCTCTTCGAATTGGTGTTCCTCCCGGCCCTCCCAAACGAGGATTTCGAAACCGAGCGGGATGTCATCCGCCGCGAGATCGATATGGGAAATGACGACCCGGACACTGTCGGGAGCAACCTTCTCTTCCGGACTTTCTTCCAGCACGACCCGCGCCGTCATCCCGTCATCGGCCATCTCGACCTCTTCAATGCCCTCGCCTACGAGGACATGACGGCATACCACCGGCGCCGCTATCTGCCATCCAACAGCTTCGTGATCCTCTCGGGCGCTTTCGACCGGACCGCCGTCCTCGACAATCTCAACGAACGCGCCTCCCGTCTCGCTTCCCACCCCCTTGCCCCGAACGGCGGCGCCCCCGAGCCCCATCAAATCGGCGCCCGGCAATCCCGCCTCTCGTTCCCGATCCCCGTCAGCAAAACCACCCTTGCATGGCAAACCCCCGGTCTCGACCATCCCGACAGCCCCGCCCTCGAACTCCTCTCGGGCGTCCTCGGCGGAGGCCGATCCTCGCTGCTCTACCGGAAGTTCCACGAAGAAAAAGGTCTCGCCCACCAAATCGGCACATGGGCGTGGATAACCCGCGATGCTCCGGGCATGTTCAGCGTCTCGGCCGAGGTCGATGCCGGCCGGCGCGACGAACTGGAAGCCGCCATCCTCCACGAGACCGCCGCCGCCCTCGACCACCCCGGCCGCCTGCAACCGGAACTTGACAAGGCGCGCCGTCTCCTCTTCGCCCAACAGTTCCGCAGTCTCTCAACCGCCGCCGGGCGAGCTGCCGATCTCGGTTCCAACTGGCACGAGGCCCGCCATCTCGATTTCACCCGCCATTACCTCCAGGCTCTCGAACGGGTCACCACCGACGACCTGCAGCGGGTGGGCCGCGCTTACCTCCTCGACGAACGGCTCACGATCGCCTCCCTCGATCCCGAACAAACCGCCGCCCAAGTCTCCGTCCCCGCGATCCGACGATCCCCGGGGTCGGTTTCGGCCCGCCCCCTTTCCAACGGCATGACCCTCGTCCTCCGGCGGGATCCCCGGGTCCCGACCGTCCATCTCCAAGCCGTGTTCCGCTCCGGAAGCCTCGTCGAGACCGTTTCCAATTGCGGAATCAATACCCTTCATTCCTGCCTGCTGAGCAAGGGGACCCGTTCTCTCACCGCCACCGGATTCGCCCACGCCGTCGAATCGCTCGGCGCCAGTTTCCGTGCCACCGCCGGAAACAATACCAGCATGGTCTCCGCGTTTTGCCTCAAGCCCGACTTCGACACGCTGCTGGCGCTCGTTGCCGAAGCCCTCGCTGAACCGGCCCTTCCATCCGACGCCTTCGAACGCGAACGCGACGCCCAAACCGCCGACCTCCTCGAAGCCCTCGAAGATCCCCTCAAGACCGCTTTCCGCATCCTGCGCCAGCGGCTCTTCGGCAACGAGGGATACGGACTCCCTCGCCTTGGCACCGAGGCGTCCCTCGCCTCCCTCACCCCCGACGCCGTCCGTCGCCATCACGAGACAATCGTCACCCGCCGCAACGGTGTGCTCGCTGTCTTCGGCGATATCGATCCCGACTCCGTGGCGGACCTCTGTGAGGAGCGCTTCGCGAGGCTTCCCGAGGGCCACCCGCCGGGCCCGATCTCACATCCCCGCTTCGGCGCCGGAGAGGTCGAGGCCCGTCTCGACAAGCAACAGGCGGTGCTCGCCATCGGATTCCCCGGAGCCCCGGTCGATGCCGAAGACCTCCCCGCCCTCGAAGTCCTCCATGAGTACTGCTCGAACATGGCCGGCCCCCTCTTCACACGCTTGCGGGAAGAACTCGGCCTCGCCTACTACGTCAGCGCCGCCCAGTTCCATGGCCTCGGAACCGGTCTCTTCGCCTTCTACATCGGCACCGCTCCCGACAAACTGAATCTCGCCCGCCGTGAACTCCTCGCTCAAATCGAGAAGCTGGCCACCGAGGGAATCCCCGAAGTGGCCCTCGAACACAGCCGAACCAGCGTCCTCGCCTCCGACGCCCTTGACAACCAATCCAACCGCGCCATGGCGCAAACCTGCGCTCTCAACACCCTCTTCGGCCTCGGCCCCCTTCACCACGAAGAACATGCCCGGAAGGTCCGCGCCCTTACCTCCGACGACCTCCGCCAAACCACCGCCCGCTATTTCGGACACCACCCCCCCGTCATCGCCACGGTGGTACCGGACCGCCCTGCCCACCAACAAATGCCGGTGGAATCATAGCAGAGGCCGGATCAGGGAAGCATTACTTGCACCCGGAGAAAACAGGCCGGAAGAGCGTCCGCCTTTTCATAGACCACCCGCTCCCATTCGCCGTCAATCGGTGTGATTGCCGGGGAGACTGTCAGCGGCGCCCACGAGCCGGACGCCAAGGTCTCGCTCGTCTGCGGCACATAGAGCAATCCACTGTCGATGCGGCGGACGAATTCCACGCGAATCACTGCCGGAGGTCCTCCTTCAACAGTGAAAAGCGGCAAGCCGCTGTTTCCCCCAGCCTCCATCCCGTGCCTGTCAGGCGCCCCGCCGTTCATGTTGAAGGCATACTTGAGAAGATTCGGCACGCCGTCATCGAACGGAGTTGCCAACTGCAATGCGTCATCACCAGTCAAACCGGCGTTGGCGGCCCAATCGTCGTAAGCGACCGCCTCGTTCTCGTCGCTCACCGTGATCGTGAACGCCTCCTCCACGAACAGACCCGCCGTCCCCGTCTCCGTGGCCCGCACCCGCA
>CAYPUM010000126.1:0-5494 GCA_964413545.1 uncultured Roseibacillus sp.
AACAACTCCACATGGGCGTGCGCAACGCGGTGAGCCGCACGATCCGCCTCGCCCGGGAGAAATCCATGAGTCATCGCAGGATCGCACGAATCGCCCGTCGTCTCGAGCCGCGAATCGACGGGGGAAGGAAGACGATAACGACAAAGAATGTCAGGAGTTTAATCCTGACCCCATTTTCTTGCGGCCTTTGCCGCCGAACGAGTTCCGGAATTCCGCCACCCCGGCCCGATCCGGTTCCGGGACCAGCGCGCAAGGTAGTGGGGGATGTCGGTTCGCCGCGAGGCGCTAATGATATGTGTCATGAGGAGGCAAGCGGCAAGGTCAGGTTGTCGCACCATGCCTGGCCTGCGGCGGCCGGCGGCCGGGCAAGGAAGATCTCGGCGCTTTTGGAATTCCTGCCGGTGGTGAACTCGATGCTTCGGCGTTCCCATTCGGTTGCCGCGGACGCCGTGCTCCGTTCCGGCATGCCGTGGCCGCGGACGCCAAGGACGACGGACTCCTCCGGCGCCGAAACCCGGAGCCACGCGGACAGGGTGTAGGTTGTCGCCGGAATGAGACCGGTGATCTGCTGGCTGACTCCCCCGCGGGGACCGAGACGCAATTCGTGCTTCGAGGTGCCGGTGGGCCGGTTCCGCTTCTCGGCGGCGCCCGAACTCACCGTGTTGCCCCACCCGTTGCCCGGTGTCAGGGCGGCGTGACCCGGCGAGGTTTCCGTCCATCCTTCGAGCGTGCCGAACTCGAAACAGGCGTTCTTCACGGCGTTCATCCACGGGACGCGCGGCGCCCGATAAACCGGCAGCGGCTCGGGAGGGTGATCGAGGTCGCAGCCCGCGCGCCACCGCCGGCCGTCGGGGCAGGCGCCGGCGTTCGTCGCGGCGCCCTCGCGCAGGCGGAAGTCACCGCCGCCGGGATCGCGGAACGGCGGCGAAGCATCAATGAGGTTCCCCTTGATCACCACGTGCGCCGGCAGTTTGGCCGGCCGATTGAAGATGTTGCGCGTGTATCGCGAGGCGAAGAGATCGTTGCGTTTCGAGTGATCGAAAGTCCCGACTTCGCCGCTGCGCCAGCAACTGTTGTTGAACACCAGGTTGCAGTAGCTTGGATTGTTGAATCTGATCGGGTCGCGGCCGACGTTCCAGACGACGTTGTAATCGACGATCGCGTTGTGACTGAGGTGATCGAAGTAGATCCCCATCGAGCAGTGCGCGGCGTGATTGTCATGGACCAGGTTATGGTGGAAGCGGGTGTTGGCGAAGTCGGTGTTGTGGCCGTAAAACATACCGAGATCCGATGTCAGCCAGCCGGCCTCGGAAACGTCGTTGAACTGCACGAGGCTCTCCATCAGGCCGTGGGTGTTGATGAGGTCGCGTCCGGCATGGCGCACCGTGTTGTGGCTGAAGAGAATCCGGCGGCCCGCCAACGCCACCGTCCCCCGCCACAACCCGGCGTAACCGCCGTGATGGAGACGGCAGTTGATGATCCGGTGATCGCGGCCGCTGACGCTCAACACCGAGGAGGAACTGAATCCGAAGTCGCAGTTGAGAACATCGACGTTGCTCCCGGAGACGAGCACGCCGGCGATGCGGCTGAGATCCCGTGACCACGAGTGGGACAGATACCGTCCGGTCACGCCCTCGATGATGATGTGGGAGGACTTGGCGTCGGTGCGGATTCCGGCGCCGAACACGCCAATGCCGCGGATGTGGACATGCGCGCAGCCGAGCAGATCCACGCCGCGCCACCGGCGCACCAGAGTCGGGCCCCGGTCCATGCGCCGTCCGGGCCGGGAAGCTGAGGACAGCTCAGCCGATCGGGGCCGCCCTGTGAGACGACGGCCCGCCGCGGCTCGAACAGGAAGTTCCCGCCGGCGTCCGGCCAGCGGGCTTCGCTCAGCATCGCGCCATCGGCAAACACCTGGTCCTCGTCGTCGAGGGTCCACGGCATGGACGCCGTGAACAGTCCGTCGCTCTTGCGCTTCCAGCCGGTGATCGGGTCGACGCCGCTGATGATGGCGCTCTCGTTCCGATAGGCGGCACGGATGATCGGACGCCCCGGCTCCCCGGAGCGTGCCGGGCGGAATGTCTCCCGGTAAACGCCCGCGCGCAGGTGGCAGGTGTCGCCCGGGGCAACGGCTGCCGCGGCGCGCCCGAGCGTTGCGAACGGCCGCGCATGCGTGCCGGGGTTCGTGTCGGCTCCGCCGGGTGCGACGAAGTAGTCTGCCGCCAGCGCGGTCCCGGCGGCGAGTGGCAGGAGGAATGCCGCCGGCCATTTGCCCCGCCCGGCCCCCGCGGCGCGATTCATGACGCTTGCCATGCATCCGACTACGGGAGGCCGACGGGTCACGTTGCAGCACATGCCACAAACAGCCCTTGAAGCGAAGCGGGAACGGGTGTACCGAATCCGCGCTTCGGACAACTGCCCCCATGGCCACTTATACCTACGAGACGATTCCGCAGAAACCCGGCGAACAGCCGGTGCGTTTCGAGATTCGGCAGAGCATGCTCGACGATCCCCTCGAAGCGCACCCCGAGACCGGGGCCCCGGTGCGGCGGGTCATCACCGGGGGCTTCGGGTTCATGAGCCGCTCGAAGCCCGGCGGGAACCGCTCCGGCGGCGCCCACCAGCACGGCGCGGGTTGCTGCGGAGGATTCCGCTGAGGCGCCTGAAGTCCGCCCCCGGTCGGGGGCAAACCGCAGCAGGGAATCGATTCGCATTCAGGCGAGGCGGCTTTTCGAATACGCTGCGCCGCAAGCATGATCCCTCGCAAGCTGCTGCACACTGCCACGTTCCTTTCTGCCGCCGGAGTACCCCAAGCGACCGCAGCTGGCTCAACCCGGGGGCCGGCGCCGAGCGCGACGTCCTTGCGGCCGGGGACGGCTTCGGTTACGACACCTCCGACGCCGACCGTCGCGGCGGCTATTCCTACACTGTCGAGTGGGACATCAAGGTCCCGGCCGAGGGCTGCTACTTCCTCTACGCCCGGCGCCCGTGGAACTACTCGTGGTTCGGCTGGAGCGTCGACAAGGGGCCGGTGGCGTCCGTCGGCAGGGCCGGCCGCCTCGAAGACGTCGAATACAAACCGAACTGGCCGATGAGCTGGGTGGAAGGCGGGAACGCGCAACTGACCGCCGCCCCGCACGTGCTGAAGCTCCACCTCGACAGCAGTCTCTTTCCCGGCCAGCGGCTCGACACGGCGCAGATGCGGCACGTCTTCATCGACGCCCTGCTCCTGACGCAACAACCGTTCGTGCCCAACGGGAAGCTCAAGCCCGGAGCCAAGCTCGGCATGGCTGGCCCGGGAACATGGGCCTTCGAGCCTGAAGGAGGAACTGGGCCTGAAATGCCTCTTCACGGGCTCCAACTGGAAAACCGCCAGCGATATCCGCTTCCGCGACCTCGAATACTACACCTACACCCGCGCCGGCGTGATCGACATCCACAACTACTTCGGTCCGTGGAAGAACGAAGCGCAGGTCTCCTACCAGGTCCGCGCCGGGGACAAGTACGCCAACCGTCCCGCCGTCCTGCGACCAGACCGGGCTCCGGCCGCCTGCGAGCAGGTGCGCGGCCACCCGAGCTTCATCTCCGAGTTCACCTGGGTCAACCCCGCCGACTACGCCGCCGAAGGACCTCTTCTCACCGCAAGCATCGCCGGCATGAACGACATCGACGGCTTCACATGGTTCGCCAACCACAACCTGTCGTGGGCGAACTCGGTCGAGAAATGGCCGGTGGCCTCCCCCACCCTGATGGCGCAGTCTCCCGGCTGCGCGCTGCTCTACCGGCGCGGCGACAACCGGCTCGCGGACGTCCTCGTCAGCGAGGGGCGCTCGCTCGAGGCCATGTTCCACCGTGAGAAATCAATCATCACCCAGGGCAACGGCTTCGATCCGACCCGCAACGGAGGGACTCCCCGGGACGCCAAGGCCGGCGCCGGCAGGGTCGATCCGCTCGCCATGGTCCTCGGCAAGGTCGAAGTCCGTTTCGACAACGACGCCGACAAAGTCGACCCGCGGCTCGAATCGCTCGTCGACCGCGCCAACGGGCTGCACCGCAGCGTGACCGGCCAGTTGCGATTCGACACAACGGGCGGCCTGTTCACCCACGACACGCCCCGTAGCCAGGGAGCCGCCGGTTTCCTCGACCGGGCAGGCCCGATCCGGCTGGGCCAGACCGAGATCAGGATGCAGAACGACTTCGGTGCGGCGTTGGTGATATCTCTCGACGGACGCCCCCTGGCAGAGACCGCCGCGATCCTCGTCCAGGCCGCCACCAACGACAAACCCCACAAGTGGAAGGCCACCCCGGCCACCCTCAAAGACGGAACCCCCGGAATGCAGATCAAGGATCTGGGCCAACCGCCCCTGAACGTCACCGAAATCCGCGGCACAGTCCTGATCAAGGGGATCACCGCCGCCGATCGGCCGGAAGTCCATGTCCTCGATCCCAATGGCATGACCCGCAGCGTGCCGGTGCATCGAATCACCCCGGGAGGGTTGGAGATCACCCTGCCGAAAAACGCCTTCTACACATTCATCGCCCTGCGCCGCCCCCCTGAAGTGGAATGATGATTTCCGATTTCTGACTGCTGAAGGGGGCCTTCGCCCTTGCTCCCCACTTCAAAAAAAATCGCTCCTCATCCATCAGTGGGGAACTCGGAACCGGCCTCGATTGTGGCGCATACCGAATTCCATGGACGCTAACCACCGGGGTCCTCCGATTCCCCCTGCTCGTCATGGCCTTCTGCTTCCAGGGCCGCAAGCTCCGCCCTGGTCACGGAAGGCCGATGGATCGTTCCGTCGGCCCTCCGCAACGGGATCTCATGGTCCACCTCGAATTCGAAAAGGGATTGATCCCTGCCGGGGCGCCCGATGCCGAGTTCGAGTTCCACCGCGCGGTTCAGATGCCTGACATGAAACACGGCTTTCCCGCCTGTCATGAAGTCCAGTTTCACCCGATGCCAGACGCCGTCCACATCCTTCACTCTCAGCGTCACCCCCTCCGCAAGGGCCGCTTCCATCAGCGACCAGAACTTCGACGGGAGATTGTGGCTCAGCACCGTGAAGGAGGCCTGCTTCGCCCCCTCGATCTTCAGCGGAGCGGACACGGTTCCGGCGCGCATCTGCGCCAGCACCTCACGCAGCACCTGATTCCGAAAGCGCCTGAACGTCTCTTCCTGGCCGAAGAGCTTGCGGAGTTCCCGCATCAGGTGTCGCAATCTGCGATCGCGCGACATGTTCGTGGCGCTCTCCAGGGTCCGGTGAAACGAGTCCATCGCCTGGGCATGGGCGTCCGTGAAGTCCACACCCTGCCGGGACAACGCGGTCGGATGCTCGATCAGGTAGTCGTAAATCTCCGCCAGGGTCCTGATGCCCGCCAGGACGTTCCGGTCGGATTCCCTGGCGTCCGCAATGATGTCCTTCTCCTGCCGGCGACGATACGCGGCATTCGTCGCGACCGCCCAGTGGACAAAGGCAAACACAAGAATCGCCGC
>CAYPUM010000126.1:5504-8820 GCA_964413545.1 uncultured Roseibacillus sp.
CCATCGTGACCTTCGCGGAAACGGACAACGCCAGAAACACCGCCACCGCGCCGTCCTAGCTCCCGCCCGCCCGAATTGCAACCCGCGGAAGCGACGGCCTGCAGTCGCCCCGAAAGACCGCCGCTGCCCGTCCCGCAGTGACTCCCTACTCAACCTCACCAGAACGAATCATGCGCAGTCCCTTCAACTTCATGCTGGCGCCCTGCCTGCTCGCGACGTCTGCCGCGATCCTCCCGGCCCGCGCCGCGGAGACCACCACTCTCCCACTCTCCGCGCGCGTAAAGCACGCGCGTAAAGGGGTCAGGCTTAATGATTTGACATCACGCGCTTTCTATTCGGCATCTCGGGAGATGCCACGGGTGGAACCACTTCATGCCAGCCACCAGATTCGCCTTCGGCGTCTCGATGACGGGATGGTAGTGGTCGTCCATCAAGGCATAGGCATGCACCCGGATCCCGGTCCGCCCCGCCATCTCGCCCAGGGTCCGCAAACATTCACCGGTCCTCAACGCCCAACACGATGGGTTCCCGCCGGTTCCCACGCGCCAAGACATGATACACGGCCCCGGGGAACTCGATGCGCGGGCTGCGGGGCATGGGGAGAGGGATCAAGAACGGGCAGAAATCGCAAGAATTATCACCTGACCCCTGCTTGGAACTCGGGCAACAGCAGCAAACCGCCCTCCGGCGGTCTTGTCCCATGCCGGGCTCACCTCCGCGCCTGCAGCGCCTGAACGATGTCTTGACATCACCATAATATGCATCATCCTCACCACATGCGCACGACCCTGACCATCGACGATGATGTGGCCGCGCTTCTCAAGCAGGAGAGTCGGCGCAAGGGGCTCACTTTCAAGGAGTTGGTAAATTCAGCCCTGCGTCGTGGTCTGGCCGGTGAGCAAATTCCCGCCGCCGTGCCCAAGGTGGTCACCCGGCCTCATGCGTTCGGCTTCAAGCCGGGCATCGACCTCGACAAGCTGAACCAGTTGGCCGACGAACTCGAAGCGGAAGCGTCGGCGGAGAGACTCCGCACCGGCTCATGATCCTGCCGGACATCAACGTGCTGGTCCATGCCCACAACGCGGATTCCCCGGTTCACGGGGTGGCCCGGGGCTGGTGGGACGCGGCACTGGCCGGAACCGAGGGGATCGGCCTCGCGTGGGTGACGGTGCTCGGTTTCATCCGGATCTCCACGCACCGGGCGATCCTCGGCAACCCGATGACTCCGGAGGACGCCTGCTCGCGCATCGACGAGTGGCTGCAGCTCCCCCACGTCCATCTCGCCCAGCCGGCCGAGGGACATTTCCCGCGCCTCCGCCGCCAGCTCAAGCAGCTTGGCACCGCCGGCAACCTGACCACCGACGCCCACCTCGCCACGCTGGCGATCGAGCGCGGCTACACCCTGTGCAGTACCGACGTTGACTTCGCGCGTTTCCCGGGTCTCCGCTGGATCAACCCGCTGGCCGACGCTTGACAGGCAGGCCGGGCAGGAATCCGGACGGATCCAAGGCCCCGTTCGAACGGCACAAGGGGTCACGAGGGGCAGTGGAAGCGGTGACTCAGCGAGCAAGAAGGGGTGGCGTCAGGAGGCCCGCTTCTGAACGAGTTCTCCGCGCGCCCCATCCCTCCCCAGCGATTCAGCTCCCGAAGATTTGTTCTGTCCCTGAACTCGCGGATCGATACAAGCTTCCCTCATGCGAAACGCGATCGACCTCGTGATCATTGCGGTCTACTTGGCCTTCATCGTCTCGCTGGGAGTGTGGGTGGCGGTGCGGGGGCGCCGGCGGAGCCATGACTCGGCGCGGAACTACTTCCTTGCGAGCGGGCGGTTGACATGGCCGGTGATCGGGCTGGCGTTGTTCTCGACGAACATCTCGACCATTCACCTCGTGGCGTTTGCGCAGCAGGGGTATTTGAACGGGCTGGCCTTCGGGAATTTCGAGTGGATGGCGCCCTTCACCCTGATCATTCTGTCGCTCTTTTTCGTCCCCTTCTACATCCGGGCCAAGGTCGCCACCCTGCCGGACTTCCTCGAGCAGCGTTACAACGGGACCTGCCGCGACATCCTGGCGGTGATCTCGGTGGCGTCCGCCATCTTCATCCACATCGGCTTCTCGCTCTACACGGGAGGAATCGTCCTGCAAGGAATGTTCGGCATCCCGCTGCTCTACAGCGTGATCGCGATCTGCGCTCTGGTGGGGCTCTACACCATCATGGGGGGGCTCTCGTCGGTCGTCATCACGGAGGCCATCGAAACCGTCGTCCTGCTCATCGGCGCGGTCATCATCACCGTCATCGCGTTCAACAAGCTGGGGAGCTGGCAGGAGCTGGCCGACAACGTCGAACCGGTCAAGCTGACCGTCATCCGTCCCCACGGGGATCCCTCCGGTCTGCCATGGTATGCCGTCCTGCTCGGCTACCCGGTGATCGGGATCTGGTATTGGTGCGCGGACCAAACGATCGTGCAGCGGGTGCTCGGGGCGAAGGACGAGAACCACGCCCGGACCGGTCCCCTCTTCGCGGGCTTCATCAAGATCCTGCCGGTCTTCCTTTTCGTGCTCCCCGGCCTGATGTGCTACGCCCTGGTGCAGAACCAGACCCTCGACCCGGGACGCTTGGCGAACGTCGACGCCGGAGAGACTGTCGTCCTTGACGGGGAGGTGATCCCGGTCGGCAGCGAACCCCTCGTCCTGCGCGGGCAAGTCCTGAAGGCCAACGACAAACCCATCGACATCAAGGGACGCGAGGTCCGGATCGAACAGCGACCGTCGGTGCTGCGACCCGATCTCAAGGAGAGCGTCATCCTGATCGACGGCGAGATTCAGAAAAACTCCGAAGACACCTACGCCTTCATGATCCGTGAACTCCTGCCGGCCGGACTGCGGGGCGTCATCACCGCGGCCCTCCTCGCGGCTCTCATGGGCACCGTCGCCGGGGCGCTCAATTCGGTCTCCACACTCGTCAGCTACGATCTGGTGAAACGCTGGCGCCCGAAAACCCGGGAGCACACCCTCGTCCGGGTCGGACGGCTCACCGCCTTCGTGACGATCCTCCTCGCCATCGCATGGTCCCTGCAGCTGGGCCGCTACAAGAGCATCTTCGAGGGGATCGTCTCCTTGATCAGCTACGTCGCTCCACCCATCACCACCGTCTTCCTGTGGGGCGTGCTGTGGAAGCGCGCCTCGAGCACCGCCGCCACCGTGACCCTCGGAGTGGGCGCCCTCCTCGGCTTCGTCGTCTTCGTGCTCGACTGGTACAAGGAGGTCACCGGCTGGAACGTCCCGGGCCTGATGGCCGGATTCTACCTTTTCGTGAT
>CAYPUM010000127.1:0-8806 GCA_964413545.1 uncultured Roseibacillus sp.
TGGGTGAGGGACTGGTTGCGGGCGTCGGTGGGGAGGTTGACGAGGTGGTCGATCTCTTCCTCCTTGAAGGTGGTGGTGACGAGGAAGAAGATGATGAGGATGAACATGACGTCGATCATGCTCGATATGTTGATGACCTCGTTGGTGTCGGTGGTGGAGGTCTTGATGCGCATGGCGGGTCAGGGAGGGATTCAGGCGCGGGCGGGGGCGGTCTCGCCGAGGGAGGCCTCGTCGAGGGATTCCTCGGGGTGTTCGTGCAGGTCGGGCGGGGTGAGGCGGGCGTGCTGGATGACGAAGGCGGTGCCGACTTCGTCGATGTGGTCCACGAGGGCGTCGGCGCGGGAGAGGAGGTATTGATAGACGAGCATGACGGGGATGGCGATGGTGAGGCCGGCGGCGGTGGTGACGAGCGCTTCGTAGATGCCGGTGGCGAGGTCGGCGGTTTTGGCGGCGCCGCCGCTGGCGGCGGTGGTCTGGAAGGCGTCGATCATGCCGTAGACGGTTCCGAGGAGGCCGAGGAGGGGGGAGACGGTGGCGATGGCGGAGAGGGGGCGGAGGCTGCGTTTCATGCGGTCGGCCTCGCGGGAGCCGGCGTCCTCGATGGCCTTGCTGACGGCCTCGTATCCTTCGCGGCGCCACTGGATGCCTGCCTTGAAGACGTGTCCGGCGGCGCCCCCGGAGCGGTCGCAGTATTCTTCGGCGAGCTGACCGGAGGGGTCCTGCTCCCATACTTGTCCGAGGCCGTCGAGGAAGCCGGCGGGGAGGACGCGCTGGCGGCGCAGTGAGATGAAGCGCTCGATGGCGATGGCGAGGGCGAGGACGGAGGCGATGGCGAGCGGGAACATGACCCAGCCGCCCTTCTTGATCAGGGTGAACATGGTTTCCTGTTCGACGCCGGCGCCCTCGCCGGCTTCCGCGCCCATCGCCGCGGCGGCGAAGGCGAGCAGGAGAATGCACACGAGGGAGGCTGGGCGCCTCCATGGGCGCGGGCAGGAATGGACGGGATTTCCTGAATTCAGCATACTGAGATCTACCGAGTCGAGGGTTGCGAAGATTGTATCAAGTGATGATCGATGACGGGTGAAGAAGCGTTACCTCGAGCGGAGTTCGTCGAGATACTGCTTGGCGACGACGGCGGCCTTTTGTTTTGCGTATCGCTGGATGACGTCCTTGAACCGTTGGGCGGCCTGTTCGGGCTTATCCTGGGCGAGGAGGACGCGGCCGATTTCGAGGACGGCCTTGGCCTGCCATGCGGGGTATTGCTTGTAAGCGACCTCGAGGCCGACGAATTCGGTGATGGCCTTGTCGTATTGCTTGAGGTTGAAGTAGCACTCGCCGGTCTGGAAGCGGGCCCGGACCGTCCAGAGGTCGATCTTTTTTTCGTCGAGGAGTTTCTTGTATTCGGCGAGGGCGCTTTCGGAGTTGCCGCCGTTTTCCATGGCGAAGGCGAGTCCGAACCGGGCGTTGCGGCGCCAGCGGCTTTTTTCGAAGCGGTCGAGGAAGGTCTGGTAGGTTTCGGCGGCTTCGTCGTGCCGGCCGGTGAGGGCCAGGGTCTCGGCGAGGCGCATCGTGATCGATTCGGCGAGGGGCTCGGCGCTGCCGGGGACCTTGGAGGCGGCGGCGAAATGCTCGCAGGCGGGCTCGGTCTCCTTGAGCTTGAAGCGGGACTCCCCGGCCTGGAAGAGCATGGAGGCGAGCAGCTTGGACTCCGGGTAATCCTCAATCAGCTCCTCGAATTGTCCGGCGGCGGTTTCGAAGTCGCCCTTGCGGAAGTGGGCGTTGGCGAGCTGGTATCGCATTTCCTCGCGGAGGCTCTTGCCGGCGGCCTTTTCGAGGGCCTCGGTGAGCCGTTTGATGACCATGTCCTGGTTGCCGCTTTCGAGGTTGAGTTCGGCGAGTTCGCTCTGCACCTTGACGACGAGGGGGCTATCGGGGTGGTTGGCGAGCAATTGCTCGTAGAGCTTGGCGGCCTCCGGCTTGCGATTGGCGGCGCGCTCGCACCATGCCCGCTCGTAGAGGGCCTGGTCGGCGAACTGGGACTCGGGGAAGGACTCCGTGATGCGTTTGAAGTATGAGGCGGCCTCGGTCCACTGTTTCTGGCGGGCGAGGGCGAGGCCGGAATAGTAGACGAGGCGGGCGAGCTTGTCGTGTTCGGGATATCGTTTCAGGACCTCGGGGAAGTGTTTGGCGGCGGCCTCGTAATTGCCGCTGTTGACCCATGCGATGCCCTGTTGGAGGGCGGCGTCCGGGGCGAGGTTGGGGTGGTCGCCGAGCTTGACGACTTGGCCGAAGTGCTGCGCGGCGGATTCGTGTTTATCTTGGGCGGCGTCGACCCAGCCGAGATAGTAGTGGACGCGGGCGCGCTGGGCGGGGGCGTGTTTGCTGAAGGGTTCCTGATTTTCGGCGTCCAGTTCGAGGAAGCGTTCGAGCGCCTTGCGAGCGAGCTTGAGGTTGCCGGCCTGGTATGCGAGGCGTCCCTGTTCGGCGAGGGCGAGAGGGAGTTGCGGGGTGGGCCTTTCGTAATGGTTGACGAGGGTGTTGAGGTGTTTGAGGGCCTGCTCGGGCTTTCCGGTGCGGTCGTAGGCCACCGCGATCTGCGCGAGGGCGGTATCGAGATTGGGGGCGGCGGTCACGGCCGGTTTGCCGTCCTCGCCGGCGGTAACGTGCCGCGAGACGAATTCGCGCAGGGGCGGGAGGGCCTCGGACCATTTCTCCTGCCGGAAATAGCAGTCGCCGATCATCATGGGGAGGGGGGCGTAGAGGCGTCCCTTCGGCTTCGACTCGAGGAGGGGAGCGGCCGCGGCGAGGCAGTCGTCCCAGCGGCGCTGGTCGTGGGCGATCTGGGCGACGCGGAAGGTGGCGGCGGTCCGGTTTGGGTGGTCGCTGTCGGTGGCGAGGTATTCCTTGTAGGCCTTGGCGGCCTCGTCGAGGCGGTCGAGGAGGAAGAGGTTCTCGGCCTGCATGAAGCGCGCATCGCCGGCGAGGTCGTGACCGGAGTGACTTGCGAGGAACCGTTGGTTGGCGGCGAGGCTCTCCTCGAATTTTTCCAGCTTGTGGAGGCAGATGGCCCGTTGCGCGATGATTTCGGCCTTGTGGGGGAAGGTCTGGATTTCCCGCAGTTCATCGAGCAATGCGAGGGCGGCCACCCAGTCCGGCTTCGGGGTTCCCATGAGGGCATTGGCGAGGTCGAACCGGAGTTCGGCGCTTACCGGGGATTCGCTGAAGTCGGTGGCAGCCTTGCGGAGGATCTCGACGGCCTTGGAATAGTCCGGGGGGGTGCGGCTGGTGGCGGCGCGGGCCAGCCAGAGGTTGGCGCGGGCCGCGATGGCGTCCTCGCCGGTGCAGAGTGGTTCGAGGAGTTCCGCGGCGGCGTCGTGTTCGCCGTCTTCGAGGTGGCAGCGGGCGACGTAGAGGTTGGCGTTTTTGGCATGGGCGCCGTCGGCGGAGGCCTTGAGGTAAGCTTCGAGGTCCTGGCGGGCGTCTTCGTATTTGCCGAGGACGAAGCGTGTCAGACCGAGGCGGTATTGGCATTCGGCGGCTTCGGGTCCTTCGAGGCCGGGCAAGGCTGCCTCGAAGGCGGCTTCCGCCTGTTCGTATTTCTGCTGGAGGCTGTAGCACTCGCCGAGGAGGTAGGAGGCCCGGGTTCCCCATGCGGGGCCGGCTTCGAGAGGACCGATTTTGAGGAGGGATTTGATGGCGGCGTCGGGGGCGGCCGATTGGTAGTGGGCGTAGCCTTGCTGGTAGAGGGCGCGGGCGGCCTGGCCGGCATCGGGCTCGCCCGCCAGCAACCTTGCGCTCCATGTGATGACCTCGGCCCATGCGCCTTGGCCGAAGCTCAGATCGCACATGGCCGCCTCGGCGGAGGCGCGGTAGGACACGGACTGGAGGTTGTCGATTTCGCTGCCGAAGAGCTTTTTCGCCTCGTCCTTCCTGCCGGTCCGCAGGAGGCATTGGCCCTGGAGCATGATGAGGCGCTCGCGGCTGATGGCCTCGTCGAGTTCTTCGGCGGCGAGGAGGGCGGCGAAGTGGGGCATGGCTTCCTCGTACTGTTTCTGGGCGTAGAGGCTGAGGGCGAGGCCCCGTCGGGCGAGGGGCGCCTTGGAGTGCTCGGGATGGTTCGTGAGGAACTCCTCGAACTGGGTGACCGCCACTGGGTAGAGGCCGCGATTGTAGGCGGCGTTGGCGACATAATACTGTTCGGCGGGGGGTTCCGGTGCGGGGTCTTTCGTGGCGGGGGGAGGAGGGGGGGCGCTCTCCCCGGCGTCCTGTCCATGGACGGCGGGAATGGTGATCCCTGCGGCGGCTGAGGCCGCGAGGAAGGCGAAAATCTTGAGGCGGGTTTTCCGGGGGGGGATCGGATTTCTTCCCATGTTGAGGATACTTTGGATGTCCTGAGAGGCTTTCACATCGGGGCGGCTTCGGTCAGGCGAGGCGGTGTTTTGGACGGCTTCGCGGAGCATGGACAGCTGGCGCGACCGAGGCTGCGCTGAGGATGCGGGATTGAAGCACGGCACTGGCTTTGTCGCAAAGCGCAATCGGCGAGGGGAGCGCAAATCGTTCATCCGATGCGGGTGAGGACGCCGCGCTTGGTGGGATGGCGGACCGCGGCGATGAGTTTCGCAGCGGCGGGCGACCAGCGGCGGCGATCGGCTTCGGCGAGAGCGTCGCTGGTGGTGAGACCGCTCTGGAAAAGGAGAGCGTAGGCGGATTTGATCTCGTTGCGGTCGGCGGCTGCGAAGCCCGCGCGGCGGAGTCCGATGACGTTCAGGCCGGAGAGGGTGTTGCCGTGGCGAACGATGCAATAGGGCGGGACATCCTTCGAGGATCCCGCGAGGCCTTGGAACATGGCGTAGTCGCCCACCCGGATGAACTGGTGGAGGAGAGTGCCGCCGCTGAGGAAGACGGCCTCGCCGAGGGTGACGAAGCCTGCGACCAAGGCGTTGTTGGCCAGGATGTTGCGGTTGCCGAGAACGACGTCATGCCCGAGGTGGACGCCGGTCATGAGGTAGTTGTCTTCGCCGATGAGGGTCGAGTTGCCGGGAGCGGTGGCACGGTGAATGGTCACGTATTCGCGAAGGACGTTTGAGGGACCGAGGCGGACGCCGGAGTCGATTGCGGGATCGAAGGAAAGATCCTGCGGGTCGGCCCCGATGATACTGCCGTATCCGATCGTGTTTTGGGGTCCGGCCTCGACGCGTCCATGGATCCAGACGTGGGCGCCGATTTTGGTGCCGGCCTCGATGACGGCCGGGCCGTCGATGATGCTGAAAGGGCCCACCGCGACGTCGCCGGCGAGGGAGGCTGCGTCAGAGACGAGGGCCGTGGGGTGGATGGAGGGCATGGGGGGAGTGTGAACGTCGAATGACGGATGGCGAAAGGCGGATTGCGAATGGCGGATTGCGAATGGGGAATGGGGAAAACCTGGCAAGGTCATTTTCATTCTTACAACATACCGGCCTCTTTGAAGGAGAAGTAGGGATCGTGGTGGGGGGAGGGGCAGCCGATGATGATGTGGTCGAGGAGGGTGACTTGGAGGAGGCCGGCGGCGGCGGCGAGGCGTTTCGTGAGGTCGCGGTCGGCACGACTGGGGCTGGGGTCGCCCGAAGGATGGTTGTGGACGAGGATGAAGCCGTAGGCCCGGTGGAGGATGACGGGCTGGAGGATGTCGCGGGGGTGGGCCACGGTTTCGTTGAGGGTGCCGTCGGAGACCGTGAGGCAGCGGGAGGCACGGAGGCGGGAATCGACGAGGGCAATGCGAAGGGATTCGCGGGCCAGATGACGCATCTGGGGGGCGAAGAGTTCGTATGCGGCGCCGGGGGAATCGAGGGCGACGCTGGTGGTTTGTTCGCGGGCGACGCGGGCTCCGAGTTCGAAGGCCGCGGCGAGTTGGGCGGCCTTGGCGAGGCCGAGGCCGCGCTCGGAGGCGAGATGGGCGAGGTCGAGGCGGCCAAGGGCGCCGAGAGAACCGTGGGTGGTGAGGAGGCGCTGGCCGACCTGGATGGCGCTCTCCCCCTTGACGCCGACGCGGAGGAAGATGGCGAGCAGTTCAGCGTTGCTGAGCGCCGCCGGGCCTTCGGTGGCCATCTTCTCCCTGGGGCGCTGTTGGTCGGGCAGGTCATTGATGCGGACGGGCATGCGGGGAGGGTGGCATGGGAAAGTGTTCCGGAGAACACTTTTTTTTTCGGGTTGGCGGTTTTCGGGTTGTTGGCTGGAGGTGGGGCGGGTGTGGGATGCGTGAGGAACCCTCGGGCGCCTCTGGAGGCGGCTTGTGGAAGGTTGCCGGAAGAATGAAGTCTCTGGCGAGGCAGGCCTCGGACCATGATGCAGGATTCAGGATGCAAGTTGCTGGGAACACGGGACTGCATCCTGAATCTTGCATCCTGCATCAGGCAGGGAAACCTTGCTGCCGGAAAACTTGACTCATCTGTGACGACTTCTGGATTTCAAGGATTCTGGCCTCATCCCGGCACACCGAAATCTGAGAATTTTTCTTAATCCTTGGCGGCCTTGGGGTCGAGGGCGTCGCGGAGGCCGTCGCCGAGGAAGTTGAAGGCGAAGAGGGTGGCGGAAAACACAAAAGCCGGAATAATGAGCATTTTGGTGTTGGATTCCAGGTAGTTGGCGCCTTCCTTGATCAGGACTCCCCACGAGGAATTCGGCGGTTCGATGCCGAGGCCGATGAAGGAGAGGGTGGCCTCGTAGAGGATGAAGCTGGGAATGGTCAGGGTGGCGTAGATGATGACGGGGCCGAGCATGTTGGGGAGGATGTGCCGGAAAAGGATGCGGCGGTGGGGGAGGCCGAGGGCGTGGGCGGCCTCGACGAACTCGGTGTGGACGAGGGCGGCGGTCTGGGTGCGGACGATCCGTGCCATGGTAAGCCAGCCGAAGGCCGCGATGGCAAGCAGGAGGGGGAAGATGTTCGAGAAGCGCAGGACGAAGTCCCGGCTCCAGCCCCAATCCTCGATGAGGAAGACGGAAGCCAGTTCGATCCAGCCGCTGATGAGTTCGCGGAAGAGGATGACCACGATGAGGAACGGCATGGCGAGGAGGCCGTCGACGATCCGCATCATGATGGCGTCGAGGCGGCCGCCGACGTATCCCGCGATGCCGCCGTAGAGGATGCCGAGGGTGACGGTGAGGAGGGTGGCGGCGACGGCGACCAGCAGGGAGATCTGGCCGCCGTCGAGGATGCGGGTGAGCAGATCGCGGCCGAGTTGGTCGGTTCCGAGCCAGTGGGTGGGGCCGGGGGGGGCGAATTCATTGCCCAGTTCGACCTCGTTGGGGTCGTGGGGCAGGATCCAGCGCAGCACGAAGCAGGCGAGGAAGATGAAGAGGACGACGGCGAGGCCCGCCATCGCGAGGCGGTTCTTGCGGAGGCGCCGGAAGGCATCCTGCCAGAGCGAGGCGCCTTTCTGGGCGGACGCTTGGGAGGGGGCTTGGGCGGCAGCGGTTGGCATCAGGCGTGTTCGCGGAGGCGCGGGTTCATGGCGGCGAGGACGATATCGACGAGGAGGTTGGCGCCGCCCATCAGGGTGCCGTAGAAGAGGACGAGTCCCTGGAGGAGGAAGTAGTCCTTGGTGGTCACGGCGGTGACGAAATGCTGGCCCATGCCGGGCACGGCGAAGATGGTTTCCACGACGAAGGAGCCGGTGATGACGGCGGCGAAGGCCGGGCCGAGGTAAGTGATGGCGGGGAGGAGGGCGGGGCGCAGGGCGTGGCGGGTGATGATCCGGAATGCCGGGAGGCCCTTGGCGCGAGCGGTCTGGATGTAGTCCTGGGCGAGGACGTCGAGCATTCCGCCCCGTGTGAGGCGGGCGACGTATGCCGCGACCACCAGCCCGAGGGTGAAGGAGGGCAGGATGATGTCGCTGGGCCGCTCCCAGCCGGCGACGTTGATCCACGGCAGGTTTCGCGCGACCCAGAGCTGGAGGAGGGGGCCGAGCACGAAGGTCGGGATGCAGATCCCGATCATGGCGAGAACCATCGAGGCATAGTCGATGAGGCGGTTGTGGCGCAGGGCGGCGACCACTCCGGAGGGAATGCCGATGAGGAGGGAGACGAGCATGGCGCCTGCACCGAGGGTCAGGGAAACGGGGAAGGCGGTGGCCATGATCTCGTTGACGGAACGGCCGAAGAGGCTGGTGGACATTCCGAAGTCGCCCTCGGTGAGGACGTTTTTCCAGAAGAGGACGAATTGTTTGCCCCAGCTTTCGTTCAGGCCGAAGGGTTCGGCGACGCGCTCGCGGAGGTGGGGCTGGATGGCCTTTTCGTCGGCGAACGGATTGCCCGGGATGAGGCGCACCGCGAAAAAGGTGAACGACACGAGGCAGAAGACGACCGCGATGGTCTGCAGGAGGCGCTGGACGACGGTGCGAAGCAAGGCGGCGGGTGCTGGTTATCGGTTGTTGTTTGCCGGTTGTTGGGGCGCCATCATCGGTCCCTGATCATGGCGTCACGGAGTCATCGAGTCATTGTCCGCCCGCGACAAGTTCGACGAACTTGTAAGGGTGGTGGTTGAGGAGGAGGGGGTGCCAGTTTCTGACTTCGGGGCGGACGAGGTAGTTGGTGGTGTACCAATAGACGGGGATGGCGGGCAGTTCATCGAGGAGGATGGTTTCGGCGTCCTTGAGGAGGGCGAGTTTTGCGGCGGGGTCGGCGGTGTGTTCGGCCTCCCGGAGTTTTGACTCGTAGGCGGGGCTCCACCAGCCGGTGTTGTTGTTGCCGTTGTTGCGGGTCCACATGTCGAGGAAGGTGGTGGGGTAGAGGAAGTCGCCGATCCATGCGGCGCCGGCGAGCTGGTAGTCGC
>CAYPUM010000128.1:0-8779 GCA_964413545.1 uncultured Roseibacillus sp.
GGGAGTTGCAGTCCCTCGACGTCCCGGAGCGCTACATCGTGATGTTGGAGAAGAAGCTCGAAGACGCCGGAAAGACGGATCCCACCGGTGAACCGCCGGCCGGACCCGACGGCGAACCCCGACCCGGATCCGCCACCGCGGATGATGATCCGGAAAACGAGCCGGAGGGAACAAGGACCGCCACCGGCGAAGATCAGCCCGGGAAAACCGAGACCGCCAGCCCGCGCTCCCCCGCCTCGCCGTCAGCGGATCGCCAACCGGACAAGGCGGAGAAGGGCTTCCCGATGAGGTCGATTCTCCTCGTCGTCATGATCGTGGTCATCATCGTGGCCCTCGTGGCGGCCTTCGGCGGCAAGAAAAAATAAAAACTCTCATGGCTCCATCCCATCGTCGCGCCAGCCGGTCACGAAAAACGAGCGAGACCGACGTGGCGCTGAGTGTCGACCTCGACGGCTCGGGGCGTTCCGGGATCTCCACCGGCATCGCCTTCTTCGATCACATGCTGGACCTCTTCTCCCGGCACGCCTTGGTGGATCTCGAGGTGCGCGTCGCCGGAGACCTCTCCGTCGACTACCATCACACCGTCGAGGACACCGGCATCGTGCTCGGCGAGTGCCTGCGGGAGGCCCTCGGCGGCAAGGAGGGACTCAACCGCTACGGCCACGCATACGTCCCGATGGATGAAGCGCTCAGCCGCGTCGTGATCGATCTCAGCGACCGGCCATGGCTCGAGTTCCACGCCCCCGGCGACACCCCTTCGGCTCAGAATCTCCCCTTCAGTCTCGTCGAGGAGTTCTGCCGGGCCATGGCGTCCAATCTCAGGGCCAATCTGCACGTCGAGGTGCTCCGCGGACGCGATGGCCACCACATCACGGAAAGCGTCTTCAAGGGCCTCGCCCGCGCTTTCCGCATGGCCGCCAGCCTCGATCCGCGCGTCCGTGGCGTCCCCAGCACCAAGGATGTCCTGTAACGCCATGCAGGCCGGCGTGATCGACTACGGCGGAGGAAACATCCGCAGCCTCGTCAAGGCGCTCGAAGCGTTGGGGGCCGCCCCCGCCATGGTAACCTCCCCCGAAACGCTCGCCCCGGTCGACGTGCTCTTCTTCCCCGGGCAGGGCGCCTTCGGCGATTGCATGAAAAAACTGGAACGCCTCGGACTGAGCGATCCCCTGCGCGACTGGGTGCGCGAGGATCGTCCCTTCTTCGGCATCTGTATCGGATATCAGTTGCTCTTCGAGCAGAGCGAGGAGTCCCCCGGATGCCGGGGCCTCGGCGTGTTGGAAGGCCGCGTCAAGCGCCTCCCGTCCCGGGATCTCAAGATCCCCCACATGGGATGGAACAGCGCCGAACTCCGGGAGCCCGAGACAACTCCATGGCAGGGGCTCGGTTCCGAACCATACTTCTACTTCGTCCACTCCTACCACCCCGTCCCCGCCGACCGCACCCTGGTCGCCGCCGAGACCGACTACGACGGGCGCTTCGCCTCCGCCGTCCAGCGGGGTGGCCTCGTCGCCACCCAGTTCCATCCCGAAAAAAGCCAGAAAGCCGGCCTGCGCCTCCTCGAAAACTTCCTCCAGACCCACGCCTCGCCAGCGCCCTCGAAATCCCGCCCCTGAGGCCGCCGGTCCGGGGTGTGCCCCGGTTCCGCCCGCACCCTCCGGCCAACACGCCCCGTGCCCATGCCGGCCTTCATGGACCGGCAACGTCCCTTCAGCACACCCCCGTGTCGGGGCCGGTCCCCGCCAGCCGGCCTCACGCCGTGACCCGCATCGGCATCAGGACGTAAAGAAAGGCGCCCGTGGCCCGCAGCACCCCGGGACTCATCTCGTCGATCAGGTCCAGTTGCACGTTTTCGTCGTCGAGGTTCCGAAGCGGCGCCATCAGGAACTCGGGATTGAACGCGATCGAGATTTCCTTCCCGTCGTAGTTCACCGCCACGGACTCCCTTGCTTCCCCGATGTCGGGCGAGTTGGCGGTCACGTCAAGATTCCCATCCTTGAGAACCAGTTTCACGGAACTCGATTTCTCGGACGACAGGAGTGAAACGCGGCGCGCCGTCTCGAGCAACGCCTCGCGGCCGATCGTCAGCCGCTCGCGCGTCTCCCCGGGAATCACCTGCCGGTAGTTCGGGTAGTTCCCCTCGATAAGCTTCGAGACGATCAGTCCGCTGCCGATTTCGAAGCAGATCTGGTTCTCGGTGAGCCGCGCCACCACTTCCCCCTCCTCGCCCAGCAACCGCTGCAGTTCCTGCACCGCCTTCGTCGGAATGATGAAGTCGGTTTCGTGACTGGCCGGGAATTCGAGATCGTTCTCCACCATCGCCAGGCGGCGCCCGTCGGTCGCCACAAAGGTCAGCTTCCCCTCCGCGAAGGCCGTGAAGATCCCGTTCAACACATAGCGAGTCTCGTCATTGGATATCGCATACGAGGTCTTGCGCAGACTATCGCGCAACAAGGACTGCGGAATCTTGTACTCCTTCGAGTCTGCAAAGTCCGGTAGAGGAGGGAACTCCCCTCGCGGCAGCCCGATGATCTTGAAGAAGCTCGGCCCGCAGGTGATGCTCGCCACGTCCTTCGAGTCCACCGAGATCTCCACCTCCGCCGCCGGCAACTCGCGAATGATGCTCACAAGCCGCTTCACCGGCAGGGTCGTCGACCCCTCCTTGGGAACCTCCGCCTCCACCGTGCCGCTCACCCCGACATCAAGATCGGTCGTCGTCAGACGAAGCTCGCCCTCCGCCGCCTCAATCAGGACATTCGACAAAATCGGCAGGGTGGTCCGCGTGCTCACAACGTGCTGGACCTGCTGAAGCCCGTCCAAAAAGGCATCCCTCGCGATTCGGAATTTCATGTCTCAACCACTCCCAAGCCGGGAACGATGCGAGTTTGCGACGAAATGACTGATTGGCAAGCATTCTTTAAGAAACTGAAACAATGACCGCGGGCGCGCCGGAACCCCCCACGCCCCGCTCCAGAGCCGCCCCCGTGTGGAGTGCGGTGGCAAGCGACGCAGGAGCAGCTTGCCCGTCGTAGCCCGCAGGGCGAAGCCGGGCGACACCGCTTTGGTGGGTAGCGGTCCGACCCCCAAAAAACGCCCTCACCGCTCGTCGGCGCTCCTGCTGGCGAGGCGCGTGCTGCCAAGGCCACAGTCCCCCGGAACACCAGACTACCGTTTCAGCCGGGCCGCCAAGGCGCCGATCGTCTGCCGGACGTGCTCGTCGGTCTGCATCATCCCCTCGACCTTCCTGCAGGCATGGATAACGGTTCCGTGGTCCCGCCCGCCAAAGGCCTCGCCAATCTCGACCAACGACCCGCCCGTCAGCTTGCGGCTGAGATACATCGCGATCTGCCGTGGGAAGGCGATGTTGGCGGGGCGGCGCCGGCTCGACATGTCCGCCAGCCGGATATCGTAGTGCTCCGCCACGGTCTTCTGGATGGCATCGATCGACACCTTCGTGGCCGCCTCCTCCCGCAGGATGTCCCGGAGGAGTTCCTCGATCCGCTCGTTCGACAATTCTCCCTGGCCCAGCGAGGTGAACGTCGCGACGCGGACAAGGGCCCCCTCGAGGCGGCGGACGTTGCTGCGGATCCGCTCCGCGATGAAGCGGACCCACGACTCCGGCAACTGCACATCCCATTCCTCCATCTTGCGCTGGAGGATGGCAATGCGGGTCTCAAGCTCCGGAGGCTGCAGCGCCACCGTCAATCCGCACTCGAATCGCGACACCAGCCGCGGCTCGAGGGTCTGAATCTCGGAGGCCGGCCGGTCACTCGACAACACCACCTGCGCCTGCCCGTCAAGAAGCGTGTTGAAGGTGTGAAAAAACTCCTCCTGCGATTTCTCCTTGCCCGCCAGAAACTGCACGTCGTCCACCAGAAGCACGTTCGCGCGACGATAGCGCCGCCGAAACCGGTCCAGATCTCCGCGCCGAACCGACTTGATGAACTCGTTCGTGAACTGCTCGCAGGTCAAATACAGGATCTTCACCCCCGAAAGCCCCCGCAGGGCGCGCCGCCCGACGGCCTGCATCAAATGCGTCTTGCCCAATCCCGAGTCGCCGTGGATGAACAGTGGATTATAGGCCCTTCGCTCCCCGGCCGCCACCGCCATGCAGGCGGCGTGCGCAAAGCGGTTGTTCTCGCCCACCACAAATCGCTCGAACGTGTAGAGGGGGTTCAACCCCGCCGCTTTCGTCAGGTTGTCGAGGCTTTCCGCCCCCTCCCCCCGGTCCGGCCGGCGCTCTTCGAGCAGCGTCAACTGCTTCGTTCCTCCTCCGTTCATGGTCAACACCCTCGGTTGCCCGCCGCAACCCACCACCTGGCCCAGGGCCTCCGTCAAATCCGGAAGAAAGTTCTCCTGGATCCACAAGACGTGCGTCTCCGTCGGAACCAGCACCATCACCTGATTCCGGTCTTCGACCCGCAGTTGCATCTGCTTGAACCAGCGTTCGGTGGTGTCGGCACTCAGTCGGACGCGAAGGCTTTCCAGCACCCGCCTTGTGGCCTCCTCGTTGCTTAGCGGCGCGCGTGGCGCCTCCACCCTCCTCGTCGTGCCGTCCCCTACCGATGTTCCTGCTCCTCGTTCAGCCGTTCTGGTCATTTTTCTATTCCACTTTTCCTTGTTACCAAGTTGACAGTATTTTATACACCCCCCGCGCGGGGTCTGACCGTTTTGTCACAAACCTCAAACCCACGCGGCAATCTCCGGCTTACCTCTCCGCGGCCAATGTGACAAAATGTTTTCGCAAGCCGAACGCAAGATGCGTGGAACGCTTGTGGAAAAGTCCCCCCGAACACCCCCTCATGTTAGACGGCCCGCCTCGCTGCTTAACTTGCCTGTATCTTACATGCCGCCCGGAACTTCGCCTCACCCGCCCGGCCTTCCGCCCCCCCCCGCAACCCGCCGGCCGCCAAGGAGACCGCCCAGCACCCCGCACCCAACCGTCAGGAAGGTGTTGATCGGGTAAAACCACATCGAACTCAGCTCTGGCATGACACGCTCCGCCGTCCCGGCGTCGATCCAGCCGAGGATCTGCGCAAGGCGGTAAATGTCGGGCTGGGCCCATGCCGCAACCGCAATCGAGAGAATCGTTCCCGCCACCAGCCCCCCCGTGCTTCGCGGCCACGGCGCAATCGCCAGAATCAGAATCCCGAGAAGCGGCCCGTAGACATACGCCACCATGCGGAACGCAAGACCAATCAGATCCCGGTCGCCCTCCGCCTCGTAATTGAGACTCAACAAGAGAGCCGCCATCACGAGCAAGGCCGCCCACAGGACCACAAGGCCCCGCGACAGCCGCACCATGCGCCTCTCGTGCGCGGTCTCCGAGAGCCGCTCCTTGCCGAAAATCATCGAAAGGGTGGTCTGGGAAAGCGCCGCAAGGATTGAATCGAGGCTGCTCACCGCCGCCGCGAAGGCGCCCGCGATGATGAGCCCCTTGATTCCCGCCGGCAGAACGGTCGTGATCCAGACCGGGAAGACGAAGTTCGGGTCCTCCGCGAAGAGGGCCGCGGCCGCCTCTCCCGGCGGGCGCTCGCGATACCACGCAAACAACCCCGCCCCCACCAGCAGCATCATCAGCGTGATGACCTGCGAGACGCTGCTCCAGACCACCGCCTTCCGCGCCTCCCGCGCATTCCGGCAGCAGAACATCCGCTGCGTGTTCAGTTGGTCCGTCCCGAAGGCCGCCACGTTCTGGAACGGCATCGCGAGGATCGCCACCCAGATCGTGTAGCGCAGGGCGGGGTCCTCGAACGGGGAGGTGGCGTCGAACCAGCGCATCTTGTTGATGACGCCCCCGGGCGTTTCCACCGCGGCATTGAGCGCCACGATGGTGTCCCATCCAAGGGCGGTCAGCAACCAGCCGAGCGCAAGGATCCCCCCGAAGATGAAGACCCCGAACTGAATGACGTCGGTCCAGATCACGGTCCGCATGCCCCCCATCAGCGTCCAGATCATGGCGAACACGCCGATCACCGCGATGCACCCCCACATCGGCATGCCCGTCACCGTTTTCAGGATGATCGCCGTCACAAGCACCCGCACGCTCTGTCCGAGGACCGCTCCCAGCGAGAAGAGAACCGTCACCAGCTTCTTCACCCCTTCCCCGAGGCGCTGCCCCATGTAGTCATAGGGACTGAAAACCTCGCGCTCGTAATAAAGCGGAATCAGGAAGTAGCCCACGATGAAGCGGGCCAGAATCGAGCCGATCCCCCATTGCAGATACGTAAAGTCGCCCTGCAGCGCGTAAACCGTGCCGGGAACCCCGATGAACGTCAGGGCGCTGATCTCCGTGGCGATGATCGACCCCGACACCGCGGGCCACGGCAGCGACCGCCCCGCCAGAAAAAAATCCTTCACCGTGGCCTGCCGCCCCCGCAAGGCATGACCGATGACCGTCGTCAGCACAAGGTAGCCCGCCACCACCCCCCAATCCCAGTTCGTGAACTCCTCGTGAACCCCTTCCATCCGCGCCGCGAGGCTAGCAGGACCCCCGCACGCTCCGCAACCCATCGTCACGGATTCTTGCCCGCGGGCCGCGGGAGATCGCCCTCTCCCGCCCTCCCCGGAGAAAAATCAAGCCTCGCATGGTTAAATTCTTGTCGCTCGGGGACCGGCCGCTATGCTGGCCGTCAGATATTTGCATGTTGCCTGCCGAGGGAAGCTCCGCCTGTGTTGCTGGAATCATCCCCGCCCGATGGGGCTCCTCCCGCTTCCCCGGAAAACCCCTCCATTTGCTCGCGGGGCGGCCTCTCCTCCAGCACGTGTTCGAGCGCGTCAGGCGTTGCGGCGCCCTCGATTTCCTCCTGATCGCCACCGACGACGCCCGCATCATGGAGGCCGCGGCCGCCTTCGGCGCGGAAGCCGTCCTCACCTCCCCCGGCCACCCGAGCGGAACCGACCGCATTGCGGAGGCGGTGCGCGGCCGGCCCGATGCGACGCATGTCATCAACATCCAGGGCGACGAACCGCTGATCGATCCCGCCCTCGTGGATTCGCTGGCCGAAGCCCTCGTGGCCGATCCGGAGCTGCCGATGATCACCGCCGCCGCCCCGTTCTCCGATGCGGAGGCCGTCCGCGACCCCTCGCAGGTCAAGGTCGTGCTGGACCGCAACGGCGAGGCGCTCTACTTCTCGCGGAGCGCCATCCCGTACCGGCGCGCCTCGCCGCCCGGGTTGCGGACCCTCCGGCACATCGGGCTCTACGGGTACCGCCGCGACTTCCTCGAACGCTTCGTGCATTGGCCGCCCGGCCTGCTCGAACAGGCCGAGCAACTCGAACAACTGCGGGCCCTCGAAAACGGAGCCCGCATTCGCGTCCTTCCCGCCGATGACCACGCCCCCGGACTCGACACTCCCGAGCAGGCGCCCGGCCTCGAGGCGCTTCTCGCCGCCGGCCAGCCGCCCATGAACCGATAACTCGAACCCACCTACCAGACTTGAAGTACATCTTCGTCACCGGCGGCGTCGTCTCCTCGCTGGGCAAAGGGCTGGCCACCGCCTCCATCGGAACCCTTCTCGAACACCGCGGCCTCGAAGTCACCATCCAGAAATTCGACCCGTATCTCAACGTCGACCCGGGCACCATGTCGCCCTTCCAGCACGGCGAAGTCTATGTCCTCAACGACGGCGCGGAGACCGACCTCGACCTCGGCCACTACGAGCGCTTCACCAACTGCGTCCTGACCCGCTTCAACAACCTCACCTCCGGCCAGGTCTTCGAGAGCGTCATCCGCAAGGAACGCCGCGGCGACTACCTCGGCAAGACGGTCCAGTACATCCCCCACGTCACCGACGAGATCAAGGCGCGCATCCACGAGCTGGCCGCCCTCAACTCGGAGGTCGACGTCATCCTGACCGAGATCGGCGGCACCGTCGGGGACATCGAGGGCACCCTCTTCCTCGAGGCCCTCCGCCAGTTCTCCCTCGAAGTCGGCCGCGAAAACGTCTGTTTCATCCACGTCACCCTCCTCCCGCTCATCCGCGCCGCCGGCGAAATCAAGACCAAGCCCACCCAGCAGTCGGTCGCCAAACTGCGCGAAATCGGCATCCAGCCCGACATCATCATCTGCCGCACCGAACACGAACTCGACGAGGACAACCGGCGCAAGATCGCCATGTTCTGCAACGTCGACCGCAAACACGTCGTCGCCTTCCGCGACGTCAAACACACCATCTACGAGTGCCCGCTCGACCTGCGCCGCGACAAGATCGACCGCCTCGTCGTCGACCACCTCGGCATCGGCTCCCCCACCCCCGACCTCGAAGACTGGGAGTCCTTCGTCGAGCGCGTCGTCAACCCCGCCCACCGCCTCGATGTCGCCGTGGTCGGCAAATACATCGAACTCCAGGACGCCTACAAGTCCATCTACGAATCCCTCACCCACGCCGGCGCCGCCCATGACGCCAAGATCAACGTCGTCCGCGTCGACGCCGAGTCCATCGAACAAAACGGCGTCGAACGCGTCGTCGGCCAGGTCGACGGCATCCTCATCCCGGGCGGCTTCGGAGACCGCGGAATCGAAGGCAAGATCCTCGCCGCCGGCTACGCCCGCACCCGGGAGATCCCCTACTTCGGAATCTGCCTCGGCATGCAGGTCGCCACCATCGAGTTCGCCCGCAACATCTGCCACCTCGAAGGCGCCGACTCGACCGAGTTCAACAAGTCCACCCCCCACCCCGTGGTCTGCCTCCAGGAAGAACAGAAGGGCGTCCGCGACCTCGGCGCCACCATGCGGCTCGGCGCCTGCGAGTCGATCCTCTTCAGCGGCACCCGCGCC
>CAYPUM010000129.1:0-8736 GCA_964413545.1 uncultured Roseibacillus sp.
GGGTACCAGCAGCATATCACCTTCAACGACGACGCCATGATCGGTGTGATGACGCTCATTGCGGATGTCGCGGACGGGGCGTCCCCCTTCGGGTTTGTTCCGCGCGATCTGCGCCGGGAGTGCGAGGAAGCCGTGGAACGCGGCATCGGGTGCATTCTGAAATGCCAGGTCGAGGTCGACGGGAGACCGACGGTCTGGTGCGCCCAGCACGACCGCCGGTCGCTGAAGCCGGTCAGGGCGCGCTCCTACGAATTGCCGTCGTTGAGCGGCGCCGAGTCGGTCGGCATCGTCCGGTTTCTCATGCGGATCGAGGACCCCGGCCCTGAGGTCGTGCGGGCCATCGAGGGGGCGGTGGCGTGGTTCGAGCGGTCGAAGCTGGAGGGGATACGGGTGGAGCGCGTCAAGGATCCCTCGAAGCCGAAGGGCTTCGACAAGGTCGTGGTCAAAGACCGGCGTGCGCTTCCGATGTGGGCGCGATTCTACGACCTCGATACGAACCGGCCGATCTTCTGCAGCCGCGACGGCGTCCCCAAGCGCACCCTGGCCGAGATCTCCTACGAACGCCGGACGGGATACTCGTGGCTCGGCGGCTACGCCCGGCAGCTCCTCGCGAACGACTACCCGCGCTGGCGGCGTGGGCACGGGCGACGGTAGCAGGGTTGGGAAGACACGAAGACACGAAGGGGGGTTGGGGGGGAGGGGTCTCACACGAAGACATGGTGTCCCCAGACAGCCTCTCAGGACCGCCGGAGGCGGATGAGAAATCTCATCAGCCGGGCGGCGGCGAGGCATGTCACAGGGGAAGTCCCGGGCCGCCTCCGCGCCGTGGGCCGCCTCCGCCGAGCATGTCGCCGACTCCGCCGCCGCCCATGGCGCCGAGTTGATTCATCATGCGGCGCATCTTGCCCTTGGACTTCATCATCTTGCGCATCATGCCGAATTGCTTGAGGAGCTGATTGACCTCGACGAGGCTGCGGCCGGAGCCTCCGGCGATGCGTTTGCGGCGGGTGCCCTTGATGATTTCGGGGCGGCGTCGTTCGAGGGGGGTCATCGAGAGGACGATGGCCTCCATGTGTTTGACGCGCCTTGGGTCGAAGGCGTTCGAGGGGAGTTGTTTTTTGATTTTGTTGAATCCGGGGAGCATTCCGAGGAGGCCATCGAGGGGGCCGAGGTTCTGGAGGAGCTTCATTTGTTCGAGGAAGTCGTTGAAGTCGAAGCGTCCGCTTTCGAGCCGTTTGGCGGCCTGGGCGGCCTTTTCCTCGTCGATCTGTTCGGCGACCTGTTCGACCATCGAGACGGTGTCGCCCATGTCGAGGATGCGGCCGGCCATGCGTTCGGGGTGGAACTCGGCGAATTGGTCGAGTTTTTCGCCTTCGCCGATGTATTTGATGGGTTTGCCGGTGACGGCGCGCATCGAGAGGGCGGCGCCGCCGCGGGCGTCGCCGTCGAGTTTGGTGAGGATGATCCCGGAGAGATCGACGGAGGCGTCGAAGGCTTTGGCGACCTTGACGGCCTGCTGGCCGGTGGCGGCGTCGGCCACGAGGAGGTTCTCGCGGGGTTGCAGGAAGCGGCAGAGTCCCCGCAGTTCTTCGAGGAGGCTGTCATCGACTTCCTGGCGCCCGGCGGTGTCGAAGATGAGGAGGGAACCGGCCTGGCGCTCGGCCCACTTCAGGGCGGCCTTGGCGGCTTTCAGGACGTTTTTTTCGTCGGGGTCGGGGGTGAAGCAAGGGACACCGGCCTGCTCGGCGACCTTGGCGAGCTGGTCGATGGCGGCGGGCCGGTAGAGGTCGGCGGCGACGAGGAGCGGGCGGCGGCCGTCTTTTTTCAGGCGCAGGGCGAGCTTGCCGGCGGTGGTGGTCTTGCCGGCGCCGTTGAGCCCGCAGAGGACGATGCGGGCCGGGGGGTTGAGGTCGAGGGGGGCGCGGTCGCCGCCGAGGAGAGCGGTGAGTTCGTCGTGGAAGATTTTGACGATCTGTTCGCCGGGTTTGATGGATTTGAGGACCTCCTCGCCGAGGGCCTTCTTCTTGACGTTTTCGACGAAGGTCTGTGCGACCTTGTATTCGACGTCGGCTTCGAGGAGGGCGAGGCGGATTTCCCGGAGGGCCGAGGTGATGTTTTTTTCCGAGATTTTGCCGACCCCGCGGAGGTTGCGGAAGGTCTTGTCGAGGTTTTCGGCGAGCGAGGAGAACATGGGATGAAGGGTTATGGGTAATTCGGCTGGTATGCGGCTTCGCGTTCGATGAGGAAGCTCCAGCGCATGGGCGTTTCGTATTTGTCAGCACCGTCGCGGCGCCATTGCACGCTGATCTCGCACATGCGGTGGCGAAGGGGGCGGTTGACGGTCCACGAGTAGAGTTTGGTGACGGGGTTGAAGCGGGCCGCGACCTTGCCGAAGCCGGAGACGCGCATGACGAGCGAATCAGGGTCGAGGTTGTCGACCTTTGAGAGGTCGGCGCTGATGGCGGGGAGGCGGGAAGCGATCATGCTTCCGGGCTCGGGGGTGACGGGGTGGTCGGTGGTCTGGACGATGGCGCCGGGCACGGCAGCCGAGCCCGGGGCGGCCTTGAAGGTGGTGGCGAGTTCGAAATGGCGGTCGGAGTTGCCGTGGATGATGTAGCGGGGAAGGGTGTGATTGGGCGCATCGCGGCGAATCTTGCCGGGTTTGACGGTGAAGAGGAATTCGTAGCCCGCCTCGGCTGCAAACGGGAACATGTCCTCGGAGACGTAGCCCCCGGCGTAGACGCAGGTCGTGACGGGGTGATCGAAGCGTTTTCGCAGAAACCTCCTGGAATGGCCGAATTCCCTCGTGAGAAAAGCGGCGTAGGCCTCGGGTCCCTTGCGGGCGTATCTCTTGATGGTGGCGGGGAAAGGATGGGAAACGGAGTGGCTCCCGATGCTGGCGCCGTGCTTCTGCATTTCCTTGATCATGCCGGTGGTGAGAGCCCGGCCGCCGCCGTCGACGTAGTTGGTGTAGAGATACAGGGTGAAGGGGTATTTGAACTCGCGGAGGATCGGATAGGCTTCGGTATAGGTAGATTCCCAGCCGTCGTCGATGGTGATGAGAACGGCCCGGGCGCCGATGTTGCCGCGGCCCGTCTTCCACGCGATGAAATCCTCGAGGCTGATGACGGGAAGGCCGAGATTCCGGATGGCCTCCATCTGCTTGCGGAAGGTGGAGGTTCGGATTCGCATCGCCGTGGGCGGCTTGGCCGGCGAGAATTCGTGATAGCCGAGGACCGAGACGCGGGTGCCGTCGTCCTCCGGCAGGAGGTCCGATTGGGGGAAGGGGTCCGGCGCCGCTTCGACGGATGAGGCGGTTCCCGCCGCTGCCACGGGCGCATGCGGCCCCTCCGCCGCGAGCGGCGCACACAGCAGAGGCAGCATCAGCAACAAAGACGGCGGAGAAAGCGACATGGAGGAAATCGGCGCGACCTTAAGCCCGAAACGGCCGGAAAACCATCGGGAAATCGCAGGGGTGCGACGCCCGGGGTGCAAATGACGCCAAGGTGCCGGACTGCGGAGGCAGGCACGGCAGCTTGCCCCTCGCAGGCCGCAGGGCGAAGCCGGGCGCACCGCCTTCGAACGATCACCCGCACCTCTCTCCCCCCGAGCGCCGCTACCGTCCCCTGCGGGACTTGGGCGGCTCCCTTGAGGGATTGCACGCAGGATCGTTGACGTTAACGGAAAGACGTGTTTCAGCGAGGGGGGCCTCGGACCAGGATGCAGGATGCAGGATGCAGGGAACACGGGACTGCATCCTGAATCTTGCACCCTGCATCAGGCAGGGCAACCTTGCTGCCGGAAAACTTGACTCATTCGCACCATGTTCTCCGGTTCCAGGGGTCTAGCGTGCTGGCGGGCGGGCGGAGGCCAGTTTGGCGGCGGTCCGCGTCATGGCTTCGATCTTGGCGAGGATTTCGTCTTCGGCGCCGGGGACGCTGAGGACATCGCACTCGGTGCCGAGGATGAAGGGGTGGCCGGCGGCGCGCATCTTCGAGAGGAGTTCGGCGGTGGAAGATTCGACCTCTTTGACGGTGAGCTGGGGCGAGAAGAAGCGTTTGCTGGGGAGGTTGCCGTAGAGGACGGTTGATTTCGGGACGAGGGCGGCGTCTTCCCAGAGGAGGCGCGAACTGCCGAGGCTGAGCATGGCGGGTTCGAGGCCGGCGAGGCGCTCCAGCATGCCGTTGGTCAGTTCGCCGCAATCGTGGAGGATGAAGTCGACGTTTCGGGCCGAGCACAATTCCGCAATGAGGCGGAGGGGTTGGGTGACGCAGCGGTCGAAGATTTCGAAGGAGGAGGCCAACTGGTTGGGAGAGAAGTAGACCTGGTTGGCGGCGGGCTCGCAAACGATGAGGGCTTTTGCGCCGGCGTCGATCTGATCCGTCAGGTAGCGGAGGACGCAGGCGCTGCTGATCTGGAGGCACTGTTCGAGGAAGGCGACGTCGGGTTCGTCGATGGCGGAGAGGCCGCTGCCGGCGAGGAAGACGGGCGTGATGGGATCCTCCATCAGCTTGGTGGTCAGCGAGAAGGGGCCGATTCCCATGCCAATGGGAACCAGCGAGGGGTCTTTGGCAACGGTCGCGATGGCATGGCAGGCGGCTTCCATCCGCAGGGTGGGCCGGAACGGGCCGGGCTCGGGGGGCGGCTCGGCGAAGTGGAAGGTTTCGGTTCCTTCGGGAGGCACCCCGATGGCGCGCAGGAGGGCGTCCTTTTCGAGGGTGAGGTCCATCAGGGGGATTGCGAGGGGGGATGCGAAGCGGCGGGCGGTTTCGGCCACCACTTCGCCGAGGCGGGGTCCGTCGAGGATGATCTGGCCGGCGTCCTCGTGCTCGTGGAGGACGAGGTGGGTTCCGATCGGGAGGCAGTGCCCGGCCTCGGCGAGGTCGAGATAGAGGGGGCGGCTCATGGCGGCTCAACCGCGGGCGGGGTTGACCTGTGCTTCGAGGTTGGCGTCGAGGAGTTCGCGCCGGAGGTTGGATCCGCGGGCGCGGCTCCAGAGGAAGACCACCGGGGCCGCCACGAAGATCGAGGAGTAGGTCCCGACGATGACGCCGGCCATGATGGCGAAGGAGAACGCCTGGAGGGCGGGTCCCCCGAAGATGAAGAGGACCAGGACCGCCGCGAAGGTGGTGAGGGAGGTGAGAAGGGTTCTCGAGAGGGTGGCGTTGATGGCGAGGTCCATGACGTCCTCCACTTCTCCGCGTTTCATGCGGAGGGTCTCCCTGATACGGTCGAAGACCACGATGGTGTCGTTGATCGAGTATCCGGCGATGGTGAGGAAGGCGCCGACGTGGATGAGGGAGATTTCGTCGCCCTTGAGGATGACGAGGCCGATGGCGATGATGATGTCGTGGATGAGGGCGACGAAGGCGCCGACCGCGAAGGAGAACTCGAAGCGGACCGTGATGTAGAGCATGATGCCGATGAGCCCCATGCCGAGGGCGAGGAGGGCGTTTCTGAGGAATTCCTCGCCGAGCTTGGCGCCGACCATTTCGCGGGAGGGGTCTTTTTCAAGACTCGGGAAATCCCGGGCGAGTTCGGCGACGATGGCGTCGGCGTCCTCCGGGGCGCACTGGATGGTGAGGATCTCGTCGGATCCGGGGGGTTTTTCCTCCTGGACGGTGGTGAGTTTGGCGAGGGAGAGATCACTGATGGCGTTCTGGACATCGCGGGAAGAGAGGGGTTCGCCTTCGACATCGTAAGTGATGATGGCTCCGCCGACGAAGTCGATGCCGAGGGCGCGCTCGCGCTTGATGCCGACAACGAGGAGGCTCCCGATGATCAGGACGGAGGAGATCAGGAAGGCGGGCTTGCGCTTGCGCATGAAGCTGACGGCGCGCTCGGGGACGATGTTGAAGAAGGCGACCTTCCGGAGGATCCCGGAATAGGTGCCCCACCAGAAGAGGACGCGGGTCGCGACGAGGGCCGCGAACATGGAGGCCAGGATGCCGATGGTGAGGGTGATGGCGAAGCCCTTGATGGTGCCGGAGGCCCGCCAGAAGAGGATGATGGCCGTGATGAGGGTGGTGATGTTGGCGTCGAAGATGGCGGAGAAGGCCTTGTCGTATGCGGCCTGGATGGCGGTGCGGACGGATTTGCCGAGTTTCAGCTCCTCCCGCAATCGTTCATAGATCAGGACGTTGGCATCGACCGCCACGCCGATGGTGAGGATGATGCCCGCGATCCCCGGGAGGGTGAAGGTGAACTCGAACATCGCCATGGCCCCGAAGAGGATGAGGATGCTGATGCTGAGTCCCATGAGGGCGATGAAGCCGGCGATGCGGTAGTAGATGAGGATGAAGACGAGGGTGAGGGCGAGGCCGGCAATGCCGGCGTTGATGCCCTGGCGGATGGTGGCATTGCCGAGGAGGGCCGAGACGGTGCGCTCCTCCTCGATTTCGACCGGGTTTTCGAGGGGGTTCATCAGGGCGGCGCAGAGTTCGCGGCGCTCCTGGTCGCTGTCGATGCCCTCGATGATGAAGTTCGAGGCGAGGGTGGACTGCACGACGGGGGCGCTCATGACCTCGCCGTCGAGGACGATGGCGAGGCGGTCCTTGCCCTTCTGCATGTCCTTGGTGAGATTGATCATGCGGTTGCCGCCCTCGGCGGAGAGGGTGACTTCGATGACGCCGGCGCGGGCGGCGCTGGGGACGGCGCGTTTGACGTGCTTGCCCTTGACCTCGACGCGTTTCGAGAGGAAGAGTTCCTCGTAGACCGGGTTGCCTTCTGCATCCTTGAGGGGTTCGCCCTTGTCGTTTTTCTCCGGGAGTTTGTAGAGTTTGTATCCGGGGACGACGGCTTCGCCGTTGCGGACTTTTTCGGCGAGTTCGGAGGAGCTGTCGGGGTGGACGGCGCGGAGTTCGAGGGTGGCGGTTTTTGTGATGACGGCCTTGGTGCGTTCGGCCTCCTCGGGGGTGATGCCGGGCATCTGGATGATGATGCGTTCCGGGGGCTGGGGGAAGATGAGGAGGTCCTTGGTGCCCTTGGGGTTGAGGCGTTCGCGGAGGGTCTTGATGGCCTGCGCGATGGCCTCGGGGCTGACCGGGATGGTGTTGCCCTGGTCATCGATCTTGGGTTGGACCCGCACCGTGAAAGCGGAACCTCCGGCGAGGTCGATGCCGGGTTTGAGACGCGATTCGGGCGGTCCCATGGGATGGCCCTCCTCGTCGAGGGGCGGCTGGGGGACAAGCGACCATGCGCAAAGGGCCGCGATTGCAAGAATCAGGAGGGAGCCAAGGTTGCGCTTCCGCTTCTCGGCCTCGGTGGCGAAATACCAGAAAAGCAGTGCCAGGATGACGAGTCCCGAAATGAAGATGATCGTGCTCTGAGACATGGCGGTGGGCGGTGGGCGGTTTTCGGGATGCGGGACTTGTCCGCCATGGCCGAGGCGACGGCGGATGGGGGTGCGGGGCTAGTGGCGCTTGTTGGGCTTCTGTTGGGCGGCCTTGTTGTCGTTCTTGTCGTCCCCGTTGCGGGAGGAGTCTTCGCTTCGGATTTTGTTGACGCTCTGGATGGCGGATTTTTCGAAGGGGACGAAGATGCCCTCGGCGAGCTTGAGGGTGACGGTTTTGTCGGAGATGTGGTGGACGGCGCCGTGGAGGCCGCCGACGGTGATCACCTTATCGCCTTTTTCGATGGAAGCGATGCGGGCCTGCTGTTCTTTTTTCTGCCGCTGTCCGGGCCGGATGATGAGGAAGTAGAAGATCACCACCATGAGCACCATCATGAGGAGGGGGCTGCCGAGCGGATTTCCGCTACCGGAGTCCGAGGGAGGGGCGGCGAGGATGGTGTAGGAGGTCATCTGGTGCGATTTTGTTGGTAGCGCGCGCAGAAGGCGTGTTGGAAGGAGGCGAAATCGCCGGCTTCGATGGCCACCCGCGCGCGGCGCATGAGGCGCAGGTAGAAATCAAGATTGTGGAAGGAAAGCAACCTTAAAGCCAGCATTTCCCCGGCGCGGAAGAGGTGGCGGAGGTAGGCGCGGGAGAATCGTTGGAGGCGGGGGTGCCCGTCGGGGTCGAGCGGCCGGGGGTCCCGCTCGAAGGCGGCGTTCTTGATGTGGATGGGGCCGTCGGGGGTGAAGGCGAGGCCGTGGCGGGCGGAGCGGGTGGGGTGGACGCAATCGAAGAGGTCGATGCCGCGGGCGATCATTTCGAGCATCTGGGGCGGGGTGCCGAGGCCCATGGCGTAGCGGGGTTTTCCGGCGGGCAGGAAGGGTTGGGCGTGATCGACGGCGCGGAACATTTCCGCTTCGGGTTCGCCGACCGAGACGCCGCCGATCGCGTATCCGTCAAGGTCGAGGGCGGCGAGATCCCGGGCGGAGGCGGCGCGCAGGTCGGGGAAGACGGAGCCTTGGACGATGCCGAAAAGGAGCTGGCGGGGCGGGAGGCGGCGGGGGGCGTCCTCGGGGGCAGCTTGGGGCTGGGTGGCGGGGTGGGAGCGGGCCGTTCGCTCCACCGGGACAAGCCCGTTGGGGGCGGAATCGGCAGCGGAAGGCCCGGTGGAGGCGGGGGATTGGCTGGTGGGGGCTGGGGGCGGGAAGCAGGCGGCGGCGTGCTCGCGATGCCAATCGCGGCAGCGGCGGGCCCAGCGGGTGGTGAGGGCGGTGGACTTTTCGGCGTAGGACCGCTCGCAGGGGTAATGGGGGCACTCGTCGAAGAGCATCGCGATATCCGAGCCGAGGGCGGCCTGGATTTCCATGCTGCGCTCGGGGGTGAGGAACATGGAGGCTCCGTCGAG
>CAYPUM010000130.1:0-5460 GCA_964413545.1 uncultured Roseibacillus sp.
CTGACCATGCGCTCCAACGGGATGAACCCGTTGGGGGCGGCCCCCCACGACCTCGTGTCGTGGGAGCCAATGGTCAGTCAGCTGCAGGGGGCTGAGTGGCCTGTCCCCAGGAAACTGTCCCCAGGAAACTCCCGGAGCTTGATCCCGACTCGCCGCGGCTCTTCGTCCGGTTGGCAGCGGAGGAGAACTGACGTCACCAGATCGACTTCAGCTCGTGGGCTTCGAGGCTGAGGAGGGTGGCGTCTCCGCCCTGAGCGGTGACGGAAATCCTGCTGCCGCGGGCGTTGGGGTCGCCGGCACGGGAGATGTAGACCCGGCCGTCGTTGCCGATGATCTCGGTCAGCGAGCGGTCCGCCAGCACCCGGATGGTGACGACGCCGTCGACCGGGTGCAGTTCGGCATTTTCCAGGCGGTTGGCCGCGGCATTGTAGCGCACGGCGTGGCCGGGGATGTCGAGCAGGATATCGCCGGCGTCCCCGACGGCGGCCTTCAGCTGCACGTCGAGCAGGTCGGTCTCGACCGCGAGGGTCGCGGGGCGGCCGGCGGCGAGGCCGGTCTTGCCCAGCCGCCGGGTGGCGGTGCGGAGCTTGGCGATCTCGGCCACCGGTTCGGCGAACATGCGGATGCCCTCCCGGGTGGTGCGCAGCGTCAGTTCGTGGGGGAAACTGAAGTGCTGGTTGTAGGGCCCGGGCGCGTCGACCTTCACCCAGCCCATCTGGATCCGGCGCCCGTCGGGAGCGTTGTCAAAGGTCTGGGAGGCATAGTAGGCGCCCCAGTGCACCTGGTGCTTGTCCTTGCCGGCCGGGGTGAACGTCCTGCCGTCGAAGGCGCCGATGGCGTACCTCGCGTCGGCCGCGAAGACGACCCAGCGGGTGTCGGCGGGGTTCCCGTCGAGTGGCAGCTCGATGAGTTCCGGGCATTCATAGTATCCGGGCAGGTGGCTCCGCTCGGTCCAGGCCTTCAGGTCGGTCGAGGTGTAGAAGGCGATGTTGCGGCCGCCGTGGCGGGGGTCTTCATCGTAGACGGCCATGACCCAGTGGCCGCCGAGCCGTTTGGCCGCGTCGTCGAGGGGGGAGTCGTGCTGGTCGTACGCGTACCAGAAGACATTCGGGTCCCTTCCCTTGTGGGACGGGCGGCCGGAGTGCCTGCGATCGAACGAGATCAACGGATTGCCGTCATAGTAGGTGAAGGTCTCGCCGCCGTCGGTGCTGTAGGCGGCGGCCTCGCCGGCGGCGTTGTCGGTGAAGAAGGCCACCAGGGTGTGCGGGCCCCAGCCTGCGGTGTTGCGGGTGTCGATGGCCGCGCCTCCCGAGTGGCAGGCGCCGCGCGCCAACGCGCCGGGAAACAACTTGTTGGGTTGCTGTTCCCAGTGGAGGAGGTCGGTGCTGGTGGCGTGGCCCCAGGTCATGTTGCCCCACCGCAACCCGACCGGGTTGTGCTGGAAGAAGAGGTGCCAGGTGCCGTCGTGATGGACCATGCCGTTGGGGTCGTTGTTCCAGCCGACCGCCTGGGTGAAATGGAACCGGGGACGGTGGGCCTCCCGGTACCAGGACTCCGAGCCCGGCACGGTGTCCGCCTGCCGGACGAGGGCGAAGCCGGGTTCGGTGGCGGCGCCCGCCACGACCCGGGCCTCCTGGCCCCGGTAGGCCTCGATCGTGAAAAACGCGTGCCAGTCGATGTTCCCGGGGGAATCCGCGAGCCGGATGTCGTAGCGGCGGACGCCCTTGCCGTCCACCAGGAGTTCGATGGTCGAGGCCTTGCCGCCGTTGTCGCGAATCGGAAGGACCAGGAAGTTCTTGTCGACGGTGAAGCTCTTCTCGCGGCGCCGGAAGGTCACGTCCGCCAGCCGTTGGTCGGTCAGTTCGATGTGATCGACATTGACGTGCCCCCAGTCCGTGGTCTTGCGGTCGAGGATGCGGACCCGGGCCATGCGGCCACGGTGGGGGCGCAGGTCGAACTGTCGTGGTTCGAGTTTCTCGGTGTTGCGGCCGGAGGCGGTGGCGACCACCTCCTCGCCGACGAGCAATTGCAGCGCGGTCTCGGGCGAATCGCCTCCGGCGATCAGGAAGCCGAGATAGTCGTGCTCGATGCGGAACTCGGGCGAGGTCATCATTCCGACGGACTTGTCGCCGCCGAGATACGAGTTCACGAAGCCGCGTCCCCTGAAGCCGGAGACCCGATGCTGGAGGGGCAGGGTCCCGGTGGCCGGCCGGTCGCCGAAGGCTTCCCCGGCGACCTCCCAGTCCCCGTAACTGCCGTTCTCGAAGTCCGCCAGAAGCCTGGGTTCCGCAGCCGCGGCGCCCGCCGCCAAACCGGCGAGCCCGAGGATGCCCAGGATCGGCGGGAGTGGGTCCATCAGGGTGTGCATCGGTGGGAGTGTCGTGGGTGACACCGGGGCCGCCGGCATCGTGCTTGGGATCATACATACCGTCCGGCCCGGCGGATCAACCCAGCCCGACCCAATTCCAAGCCCGATTCACGGGGCGGGTTGCTCGCGGACCCGGACGTGGGGGGGCAGTCGCTGGAGATTGTCGGCCGTGAACTGCCCGGGATAGACGGTGATCGCCTCCAGGGTGGCACAGCCCGCCACGTGCTCGAGATCGACGAACTGGCACCCGCGCAGATCGATGGTGCGGAGCGGGAGGGAACGGAGGGTCGAGAGATCGGCCAATTGCGCGTCGTCCAGGATCAGATGGGCCAGGGGGAGACTGCGCAGCAGGCAACGGGGGGGGGCGGATGTCCCGTCGACCACGGCGATGCGCTCCAGTCCACTGCCGCCGAGGCGCAGGCTGCCGGATTCCTCCTCGAACCGGAACCCGTGGCCGTCCCAGTCGGGGTTCCAGTTCTGGAGGACGGCATGGACGACGCGTGCGTGATTGCCGGCATTCCCCCGCACGGCGCCATCGTAGACCATGAGGCATTCCGCCAGGTGTTGGAGCAGCAGGAACTCCTCGGTGGGGGCCCGCATCCGGAGCTTGACGGGCAGGGAGGTGTCGCCGGCGCGCCCGACCAGTTCCCGGCAGAGTTCGGCCACCTTCCCGGCGTCGAGCGCGAAACCGGTGCGGGTGGCGGTTTCGGGCATGCCGGCGGCGGAAGGCCGCCCGGCGAACTCGACGCAGAGTTCCATGCACGGGGGCGGGGGGCTCCAGTCGCCCTCCATCGCGACGCGGGCCCCCGGGAAGTCCTGCATGATGAAGCGGAGGTAGCCCTGGGTTGCCTGGGCCTGCTGGTTGACGGGATCGCTCGCCAGGACGTCGGAGAGGTGTTGCTGCATGGCGAGGTAATCGTCGGGCTGCGCGCGCGGGCTGCTCAGGTGGTCCTCAAGGTAGGCGAGGGCCTCGCGCAGTTGACGGTTGGGCTGGGAGTCCTCCCCGAACTGGCGCCACATCCGCCGCTGCGCCTGGTAGAGCATCAGGGAGTCCTCGGCCCGCCGCCGGTGGTCCTCGGCGAGGCGCTGCTGGTCTTCGGCCCGGGTGCGCAGGGCCTCGGCGATGCCCCGCTGCTGCTCGGCGCGGATCCGGGCGCGCACCGCCTCGTCGCCGCTGCGCTTGAGTTGGATGATGAAGCCGCCCGCCAGGCTGACGAGCAGCAGCATGGCGGCGGAGGCGGTGAGAACCAGGGAGAGGTGGCGTTTCACCAGCAGGGAGAGGCTGCGCAGCAGCCCCGCGTGCTCGGCCGCGGTGGCAAAGCCTCCGAGGAAGAGATGCACCTCCTCGCGCAGCATCGAGACACTGCCGTAGCGGTCCGCCGGATCGCGGGCCAAGGCCTTGAGGACCACGGCGTCCAGCCGCTCCGGCACTCCGGCGCAGCGGCGGCTGGGGGGAATGATGACGCCCTCCCGGGTCTGCGCGAGGATCCCGGCCGTCGTGTCCCCCTCGACGGGCGCCCGCAGGGTCAGGATCGCATACAGGACGGCGCCGAGCGCGTAGATGTCGGTGGCGGTCGTCTTTTCGGCGTCGCGTTCGGTCTGCTCCGGGGCCATGAAGCCGGGCGTCCCCTTCAGCTCCCCGAGCAGCGTCATCTTGTAGAGGTCGGGATCGAGGGCGAGGATCCCCCCGTTGCAGCCCTCGTCGGCGACCACCTTCCCCAAGCCCCAGTCGCACACGAGAACCTCGCCGTATTCCCCGACCTGGATGTTGTCGGGTTTGAGGTCGAGGTGGAGCACCCCCCGCGAATGGGCATAGGCCACGGCATCGCAGACCTTGAGGAAAAGCTCCAGCCGACTCTCCATCGGGAAGTCGCGCCGCGCCGTCTCGTCGCCGGACTGGAGGGCGCGCAGAATGTCCGAGAGGCTCCGACCCGGCTTCAACTCCATGGTGAAGTACGGCCGGCTGCCGCGGGTGCCCACGTCGTGGACCCGGATGATGTTCGGGTGGCGCAGGCGCGCGGTCAGCCGCGCCTCGCGCAGGAACGAGTCGTAGGTGTCGGGCCCGAAGTCGGGCCGCAGGACGGCCAGGGCGACCTTGCGGTCGGCCCGCACGTCGTGGGCGCGGACGACGCGCTTCATCGCGCCGCATCCCAGCTCATCCTCGACGACATAGCGGCGTTCCTGCGCGGCGAGTTCGCTGAACAGCGGGTGCAGTTCCTCCCCGGGCAACGCCGCGAGGCTCTCGTGATAGAGCGCCCGGAGATTGCCGAGGCCTTCGCCCCGCACCAGGTCGCAGGGGCTTTCTGTCTCGTCCCGCCTCATGGTTCCAATTCCGCGCGAAGCCGCTGGATCTCCCTGATCATCATCACCTTCACCCGGTTCTTCAGGTTGCGGACCGACTGCTCCTGCAGTCCGAGGGCGGCGGCGATGTCCCCGGTGGAGGCGCCGTTGAGCGCCCGCACGAACACCTCGACCGCCTTGCCGGAGAAGTGCTTGCGGATGTTGTCGAGCGCCATCGAGGCGATGTAGTCCTCCCATTCCCTCTGGTAGCGCGCGGCCAGTTCGGCGTGGCGGGTCTCGTCGGTGATCACATCCAGCAGTCTGCTGTCTCCCACCGGGACGACGCGATCGCGCCCGCGCCGGAGCCGGCCCATGTAGGACGAGGCCGTGTTGCGGATGATGGTGATCAGCCAGGTGCGGAACTTCGCGCGGTCCCGCTCGTAGGCCGGAAGATTCCTCCAGAGCCGCACCAGCACCTCCTGGGTGATGTCGGCACATTCCTCGACCGGAATCGTCAAGTGGCGCAGAAACCGCAGGATGAAACGTTCGTAGACGGCCACCAACTCGCTCCAGGCTTCCTCGTCGGCAACATTCGAGGCGCGTTGCAACAAGGTGTGCCGGGTATCGAACTCGCTGGCCATCACATCCGCCCCCCAGACCGGTTCCAAGGTGGACGAACCTAGGCCTGATCCGCCCCCCCCGCCAGCCAAATCCGGCAGCCAAATCCGGCGTCGGCGTTGCCCGCCGGTTGGCCCCCGGCCCCCCGCGACCTCGTGTCGTGGGAGCCGGTGGTCAATCAGCTACAGCGGCCC
>CAYPUM010000130.1:5560-8715 GCA_964413545.1 uncultured Roseibacillus sp.
GCCCCCCACGACCTCGTGTCGTGGGAGCCGGTGGTCAGTCAGCTACAGCGGCCCCCACCCCTTCGGCGGGGGCCGGCGGCCCCTGGTTCCCCGGCATCGTCGGCTCCTGCGGAAAAAAAATCGCGCGCCTTGGGTTGTTCGGACGGCGGCGCGGGTATCCCTTGATGAAGCCGTGCAATTGGTGCAACCGGCACCGAAAACCGATCCACACCAGCATCCAAGACCACAAAACGATGAAACGCAATGTACTCTTGTGCCTTGCCGTGCTGACGGCGGGCAGAATGGTGGCGCCGGCCACCGCCACCATCCTGGCGCATTACACGTTTGCCGGCGGCAGCGCCTCCTCGATCGACACGGACCCCGACTCCACGGCGGGTGCCATGACCAGTGCGGTGGGCGGCACCAGCGGGTTCTCCAGCTCGAGCAGCACGGCGTATGCCAGGCGCTCGCCCGAAACCACCACCGCGGCAGCGACCGCCGTTTCGGGCAACGACTACTTCCAGTTCACCGTCACCCCGGCGGTGGGGCCCACCTTGAACCTGACCTCCCTGACGCTGAACCAATACGCCACCACGACTGAGACCGGCGATGACCGTTGGACTTCGTACCTGTTCGTCCGCTCCGATGCCTTGGATAACTACGGCAGCAATGTGGACGGGGCCACGTTCACGCGCGGATCGAGGTACTATGACGCGGTCACCTTGCCCGCCAGCACCGCCGTGACGCTCGACTTGAGCGACGACGCGGCCTTCCAAGGGATCGACGGGCCGGTCACCTTCCGCATCTACCTGTATCATGCGGTCACGACGGGCGGGACCGGGGACTTCCACCGGATCGACGACGTCGTTCTCAACGGCACTGTTGTGCCGGAACCCTCCGTCGTCCCTGTCCTCTTTGCCGGCCTGCTGGGCGTGGTGGTCTGCGGTCGGCGGCGGAGGTGACGAAGAAGGTCCGGCCCTCGCCCCGGGTGCGAGGCCGCCCCGACGCGGCCGGCGCCCGGGAAGTGGCGCCGGGCGCGGACGATGAACGACTATCTGCGCGGTGCTGAAAGGCGCCTGCGTTCCAACACTCAAACAACAAGACGATGAAGACACTCAACGCAACCGTGTGCACTGTTGTGCTGACCGCGGGCGGAATGATGGCGCCCGCTTCCCTCGGCGCCGCCATCATCCAAGTGGACCACAGCAACGCGGACTCGAACCCGCCGTCAGGCTGGAACGTGCTCGACCCGGTCCCGACGGTGGCGACCGCCGTCCTCGACAGCAACGGCAACGACGATGGCGTCACCGTCACCTACAACGCGAATTGGACAAGATCCGGCGCCACCGGCCAGGCGGGAGCGTTCGTCGGGACCTCGTGGGAGGACGCGGCGAACGACCGGTTCTTCGCCAACGACGGCACGACCGGGGCCATCACGATCGCCGGCCTGCTGGTCGGCGAACCCTACACGATCCGGATCATCGGCGTGGACGTGGACGACAGCGTGGACCGGAGCGCCGACTATCGCGTCATGGCCGACAGCGGATTCGGGGACGGGGAGTCGCCGCTGAATGGCAACGATTACAACCCGTACGCGGATGGCAACCAGAGCGGCCGGGTGATGACCTTCTCCGGGGTTTCGCCCGACAGCAACGGTGAGATCGAGATCAGCGCCACCGGAGTCGGGACCCAGCCCCTGGGGATCCTGAGCGCCTACACCGTCGCGGGCAAGTTCAACCCCGCTTCCGCCGCCGCCGTCATCAAGGTGGACAACAGCAACGCGGCCTCGGACCCGCCGGCAGGCTGGAACGTGCTCAACCCGGTCCCGACGGTGGCGACCGCCGTCCTCGACAGCAACGGCAACGACGATGGCGTCACCGTCACCTACAACGCGAATTGGACAAGATCCGGCGCCACCGGCCAGGCGGGAGCGTTCGTCGGGACCTCGTGGGAGGACGCGGCGAACGACCGGTTCTTCGCCAACGACGGCACGACCGGGGCCATCACGATCGCCGGCCTGCTGGTCGGCGAACCCTACACGATCCGGATCATCGGCGTGGACGTGGACGACAGCGTGGACCGGAGCGCCGACTATCGCGTCATGGCCGACAGCGGATTCGGGGACGGGGAGTCGCCGCTGAATGGCAACGATTACAACCCGTACGCGGATGGCAACCAGAGCGGCCGGGTGATGACCTTCTCCGGGGTTTCGCCCGACAGCAACGGTGAGATCGAGATCAGCGCCACCGGAGTCGGGACCCAGCCCCTGGGGATCCTGAGCGCCTACACCGTCGCGGGCAAGTTCAACCCCGCTTCCGCCGCCGCCGTCATCAAGGTGGACCACAGCACCGAGGGGCCGGATCCCGGTGCGGACTGGAACCAGTTCGAGCCGGTGCCGGTGGGTGCGACCGCCGTCGTCGACAGCAGCGGCAACGACGACGGTGTCACTGTCACCTACGACGCGAATTGGACCAACTCCGGCGCCTCGGGCCAGGCGGGAGCGTTCGCCGGGACCTCCTGGGAAGACGCCGCGGATGACCGGTTCTTCGCAAACGCGGGCACCACCGGCACCATCACGATCGCCGGGCTGCTCGTCGGCGAAACCTACACGATCGAGATCATCGGCGCGGACGTGAACGACAGCGTGGACCGGACCGCCGACTACCGCGTCAACGCCTCGAGCGGATTCGGGGATGGGGAATCGCCGCTGAATGGCGACAATTACAACCCGTATGTTGATGGATTCCAGAACGGCCGGGTCATGACCTTCTCCAACATCTTTCCGGACAGCAATGGTGAGATCGGCATCACCGCCACCGGGGTCGGGACCCAGCCCTTGGGGATTTTGAGCGCCTACACGATCGAGGGCAACTTTGCTGCCGAATCCACCCCGAGGCTGGCCGTCAGCTACGACGGCACCGCTCTGACCTTCACCTGGGACAGCCTGGACGGCAAGCAGTACGACCTGCTGAGTGCCGCCGGCCTGGACACCCCGCGGGAGACTTGGCCGGTCTACCAGGCCTACCAAAACATCCTTGCCAGCGGCACCGGCGCCAACACGCTGCCCGGCGTGGCGCCCGACGGCGCCACCCGCTTCTTCGCGCTGCGCGAGGAGGACCAGCCGCCGCCCCCGCCGCTGCTCGACGAGGACTTCGAGGGCGCCGCCCTGCCCGACG
>CAYPUM010000131.1:0-8704 GCA_964413545.1 uncultured Roseibacillus sp.
GCGCGGAATCGGCAGCATCTTGCCACGGTTTGATGACAGCTTCGACAAGGGCGCCCGCGATCCGCTCAATTTCGCGCCCCGCCCTGCCTTTCGCCGATAGCTCAACTTTCCCCCTTCCCGCGCGGTTCGCCGGAAACGCGATCCGTTCCTGGACGCGTCACGAAGGGCCCTCCTTCAAGGGGCGCCACCCACGAAAATGCCACATCCGGCATCTCGCTCGGCTTGCCCGCCAACGGAAAATCCTTGCGCAGCGGAAAATAGGGATACCCCTCCCACATCAGGATCCGGCGCAGATCCGGGTGCCCCTTGAAGGTGAGTCCCATCATGTCGAATACTTCCCGCTCATGCCAGTTGGCGGTGGCCCATAGGTCGGATACGGTGGGAATCCCGCCTCCTTCCTCCGCCGGGGCCTTCACCCGCAAGTGCTTCGAGTCATCCACCGCCGCAAGTTCGTAGACGATCTCGAAACGCGGCGCCTCCCCAAGGTTGTCGACGCTGCTGATGTCCAGAAGGAAAGCGTATCCCTGTTTCCGAAGGCAGTATTTCAGGATCTCCCGCAGCGATTCGAGGGTCACTTCGATCGTCTGCTCCCCGCGGAAGCTGAGAGTCTTCACCACTTTCGAGCGCCCGAATTCCCTGCGCAGCTCGCCGATGTCGTCTTCGGCGCTCATCGGTCAGACCCCCCCCGAAAGTCCGCAAGCTGCTCCTCGATCGGCCGCTCGCCCTCGATCTTCTTCTGCAGCTTCATCAACCCGTCGAGCAACGCCTCGGGCCGGGGCGGGCACCCGGACACGTAGACATCCACCGGAAGCAGGAGGTCGATTCCCTGCAAGACCGCGTAGCTCCGATACATCCCCCCGCTCGAGGCGCACGCCCCCATCGCGATGCACCATTTCGGCTCCGGCATCTGCTCCCAGATCCGCTTCACCGCCAGCGCCATCTTGTAAGTCACCGTTCCCGCCACGATCATGACGTCCGCCTGACGCGGAGAAAACCGCATCACCTCCGCCCCGAACCGCGCCATGTCAAATCGTGCGCACGCCGTCGCCATCATCTCGATCGCGCAGCACGCCAGACCCATCGGCATCGGCCAGAGCGAGTTCTTCCTCATCCAGTTGATCGCCGCATCAAGGCGCGTGAAGACCACGTTGCCCTCGATCTTCGAATCGTATGCGCCGTGCGCAAGTGTCGTTCGCTCGCCGGAACTCACCTCGCGGGACGGTAATCCCCCCCTCCCGGGACTCAAGCCGCGTTGTCGGGATTTTTCTGCGACCCCGGCGCCGCCCTCCGGCCCGGCCGGCCGTCAACTCCAAGCGCCCGACGCAAACAATGTCCGCGCCGGGCGCCCTGGGGTTGGGGGGATGAACTGCCTCGGGGAAGTTGCCGCCGAAAATTGAAACTGCTGCTGCCCGGCGCGTCCCCCGAATTGGTCTGCGGCTTGTCTCCGCCGCTCCTGCATCCCCATGACGGTCGAACCCGGCCGCCATGCAAATTCATTCGATTCTTTTCGTTTTCATCAACACCCCCCCGCAATTTGCTGGATTCTTCGTGCTCCTGAGGCCCCACTGACGCCGCGCCATGTTGTATTTCGCAGAGGGCTCGCCAACCACTGCGCTGAGCGACCGCGACCTCCACGAGGGCCTGACGCTCGCCTTCGAGCGGCTCGGCCCGCGCCGCCGCGTGCTGGCCGTGCCTCCCGACATCACCCGCCTCCACAGCAAGGCCGGCCTGCTGGCCGGTTTCGCCGCCCGCTACTACGGCCCGGCCCTCGCCGACGTCCTCCCCGCCCTCGGCACCCATCGGCCGATGACCCCCGCCGAACTCGATCTCATGTATCCCGGCGTCCCCCGCGACCTCATTCGCCCCCACCGCTGGCGGAAGGACGTCGTCACCATCGGCGAAGTCCCCGCCGCCGCCGTGGCCCGGATCACCGGCGGGTCGTGCACCACCCCATGGCCGGCCCAACTCAACCGCCTCGTCCACCACGGCGGCCACGACCTGATCCTCTCGATCGGCCAGGTCGTCCCCCACGAGGTGGTCGGCATGGCCAACGGGAACAAGAACCTCTTCGTCGGAACGGGTGGCGCCCGCGGCATCAATGCCAGCCATTTCATCGGCGCCGTGCACGGCATGGAGCGCATGATGGGACGCCCCGACACCCCCCTCCGCCGCATCCTCAACTCCGCCGAGGACGAGTTCTGCCGCCACCTCCCCGTCGTCTATGTGCAGACCGTCATCGGCGCCGGCGAGAGCGGGGAGTTCCCGGTCCGGGGACTCTTCGTCGGCGATCGCGAGGCCTTCGAGCGCGCCGCCGCCCTCTCGGCCAAGGTGAATGTCACCCCGCTCGACGAGGACATACCGAAGGCCGTCGTTTACCTCGACCCTTCCGAGTTCCGAAGCACATGGCTCGCCAACAAGGGCATCTATCGAACCCGCATGGCCATCGCCGACGACGGGGAACTGATCCTCGTGGCCCCCGGCGTCGACCGCTTCGGCGAAGACCCCGAAATCGACGCCTTGATCCGCAAATACGGCTATCGGGGAACGGCGCGGGTCCTGCAGTCCGTCCGCGAGGACGCCGGCCTGCGAAACAACCTCTCCGCCGCCGCGCACCTCATCCACGGCTCCTCCGAAGGCCGCTTCCGCATCACTTATTCCCCCGGCCGCCTCTCCCGGAAGGCCGTCGAGGATGTCGGATACCAATACGCCGCCCCCGCCGCGGTCAACGCCCGCTACGATCTTTCTAGTCTTTGCGACGGCTGGAACACCCTCCCCGGCGGCGAACGCGTCTTCTTCATCCGCAACCCCGCCCTCGGCCTCTGGACCGCGCGCCGCAAGTTCCGCTGAAGGCTGCCCGGGTCCTTCGATCTCCGAGGCCATTCCGCCCTTACGTCACCCACGCCAGGAACTCGACGTTCCCGTCGGCGCCGGTGACGGGCGACTCGACCACCCCGCGCCACTCCCGGCCAAGCTCCGCCGTGACGTGGCGCCGGATCGCCTCGACCGCCCGCGCCCGCCGCTCCGGCTCCCGGACAATCCCCCCTTTGCCAACCTCTCCCTTCGACAGCTCAAACTGCGGTTTGATGAGACACACCACCGAACCGCCCTCATTCAGGACCCCGAACACCGCCGGCAGGACCTTTCTCAACGAAATGAACGAGAGGTCCATCACCGCAAGGTCCACCCGCTCCCCGAGGTCCTCCACCGTCAGGTGACGGGCATTGAGCTTCTCCTTCGAGACCACGCGCGGCTCCTGGCGGAGTCTCCACGCCAACTGGTTCCTCCCGACGTCGATCGCGTGCACCCGGGCCGCGCCCCGCTGCAACAGACAATCCGTAAACCCTCCCGTCGACGCCCCCACGTCCAGACACACCATCCCCCGCGGGTCGATCCCGAACGCCTCCAGCGCCCCCTCGAGCTTCAGCCCGCCCCGGCTCACGTATTTCGGCCGTTCCCGGACCTCGAGATCCGCCTCGACCGGCAATCGCGTCCCCGCCTTGGCCACCCGCTCCGTCCCGCAGAAAACCTCCCCCGCCATGATCAGCCGCCTCGCCTGCTCCCGCGACGCGCACAACCCCCGCCTCACCAGCAGGAGATCCGCCCGTTCCGTTGCCGCCATGGCCCGCCTACAGCGCCTCCTCGGCCGGCTCCACCCTCTCGGACCGGTTCACCGCGTCGATCAACTGCCGCAACCGCCCGAATTTCTGCCGCTTGTGCCGGAACACCAACCGCGACAGCCCCGCCAGTTCCGGCTCGTCCTCTTCCGCCTCGAGCGCCCCGCGCTGCTCCATCGTGCCCGACGTCACGATGTCCTCGAACTCGACGTTCAGCCGCTCCACCGCCGCATCCGTCAACAATGCCATCATCCGGATCACCATCTTGTCGCCGACATACCGATACGAATGGAAGATGCGATAGAAGCCCGTGATCTCCTCCACCGCCTCCTCGATGTCGTCCGTCACCTTGAACAGCGAGAAATCCTCCTCCGAGATCATGCCCAGCCTGCCGAGACGCTCGTCGATGAACTGCTTCCAGAGCTTCCAGTAGTTGCCGCCGCGCGGCTCAAGCAGCACCAGCGGGTAAATCGTCGCCTTCCCGGTCTGAATCAGGGTCAGGGTCTCGAACACTTCATCCATCGTCCCGAACCCCCCCGGAAATCCCACCGTCGCATCCGCCTCCTTCACGAACGACAGCTTGCGCGTGAAGAAGAAGTTGAAGTCGATCAGCTTCGGATCGTTCGAAATGAACTCGTTGGCCAGATTCTCGAATGGCAGCGCAATGTTCAATCCGAAGCTGTCGTCCCGCCCCGCGCCCTCGTTGCCCGCCGCCATGATCCCCGGACCCGCCCCCGTGATCGTCATGAATCCCTCCTCCTTCATCCGGCGCGCAAACTCCACCGCCGCCTTGTAGTGCGGCTCGTCCGGCCTCGCCCGCGCCGACCCGAATATCGTCACCTTCCGGTAGTCCCGATACCGGTAGAACACTTCGCACGCCTCCCGCATCTCCTTCAACGACCGGTTCATCAGCTTGAAATCCCCCTCCGTCACCGCTCCCCGCGAAATCCGCACCGCCGTGATCATCATCTCCGCCAACAACCACGGCTCCGCGTCTCCGTGAATCCGCCGTGCCAGCGCCACGATCTCTTCGTCCAACTCCCTTTCTCCGGTCGAACCAACGTATGCGGTCGGGCGTCTCCGTACGATGCCCCCCGTGAAATCCCGCTCCTGAGGAACCCTCGCAGGGCGTGCGTGCTGACCCATGCCCACAGTATCACAGGAACGCCCTCCCATGGCAAGGCGGCGGACCGGGGGATGCGCGTCCCGGTCGTTGTCCGGCCTGTCATCCTCCCGATCCTCATCGCGGTCTCGATCAAGGACCGGAAAGGATCAAGACCACGATCGGGATGAAGATCCGGATCGGGATCGTGACGAAAACAAGATGGATCAGGCCCCCCGGAGAATTCTCACTCTCGACCACTCCGGATCGACGCCGCACTACCCCCGGCCGGCCGTCCTGTGCGTCGCAACCCGCGCCCCCACAAGGAAAGCAGCCCCGATCGCGATCATGAACAGGGAGTAAAACTGTCCCTTCGTCAGAATTCCTTCCACCACCCACGCCGCGTCGGGCGCCCGAAACCGTTCCGCCACGATCCGGAACAACGCATACATCAGAAAGAACATCCCCGTCAGAACGCCCGGAGCAAGCGCCGAAAAGCGCAGCCGCGTCGCAAGCAGGACCACGAACAGCAACAACCCCTCGAGAAACGCCTGATAAAGCTGCGACGGATGTCGCGCCTCGAGATACTTCCCGAGCGCCTCCATCACTTCCGGATTGCGGCGCCCCGCATCCATGACCCTCTCGAAAAGCGGCAGGCGATCCACCCGCTCCGCCACCGGACCCGCGAGGGCCTCCTGATACGCCTCCCACGCCGCCGGCAACGGAGATCCCGGCCGGTCCGCGTCCGCCCGCACCGCCTCCGCCATGGCCCCCACAAACCGCCGATCGCCCGCCTCGAGCAGAGCCCGCGGGAACTTCATCGCCCACGCCACCCCGGACGCCGTCCGCCCGTAAAGCTCTCCGTTGATGAAATTCGCCAAGCGCCCGAAAAACAGCCCCAGCGGAGCCACGACGCAAAGTCCGTCCCCCAGCCGCAGCCACGAAACCTTCTCCCGCCGCGCGTAAAACCACGTGAAGATCAGCAACCCGAGGATCCCCCCGTGGCTCGCCATGCCGCCTTCCCAAACCTTGAAAACCACCAGCGGATCCCGCGTCACCGCCTCCATCCCCCTCTCGGGAATCATGTAGAACAAGACGTATCCCAAGCGACCCCCGACGAAGACCCCGAAAATCGCACCGTAGGCGATGAAGTCTCCCGCCTTCTCCGGCGCCATGACCCAGAGATCTTTTTTCGCCAACCACCGCAGCAGCAGATACCCCGCCACAAACGCCGCAAGGTAAGACAACCCATACCAGCGCAATGCCAACGGACTCTCCCCAATCCTCAGAATCACGGGATCGAAATTGTGCACCCACACCGCCGTCACGGCCTCCAGCCAATCCCATCCCCCCACCTCTGGCAAGCCCCGGCATGGCCCCGACTGCCCGCCTCAATGAGATTCTCCGATCCACCTCCCGATCCTCATCTCGATCTTCGTCCCTCCCCGTTGTCCTCGACAAAGATCATGATGAAGATCGCGACGAGGATCCCGGAGATAATGACCGGGACCGCGATCGCGACAAGGATCAACCTCGGTTGCACCGCCTAAAACTCCGCCAGCTTCCGCACCGCATCCCCGTCGAGCCTTCTGAGCAGCGCCACGCTCAAGGCGACCATCGCCTCGTAATCCGCCAGATCCATCACACTGTTGTGCGAGTGGATGTAGCGTGCCGGGACTCCCAGCACGACGCACGGCACTCCCCGCCCCGCAAGCTGAAGGCGGCCCGCGTCGGTTCCGCCGCCCTTCCGCACCGCAAGCTGGTGCCGGATTCCTTCCTTCTCCGCCGTCTCCACCGCAAGGCGGACCAGCGCCGGACTCATCACGGCGCTCGGATCATGCAGCCGGATCTGCACCCCCTCGCCAAGGGCGCCCTGCGCAAGGCCCTCGCTGAAGCCGGGCGTGTCGTCGGCTGGCGTCCCTTCGAGCACCACCGCCGCGTCGGGCTCGGCCAGCGCCGCGAGCGTCTGGGCCCCCCGCAGGCCCACCTCCTCCTGAACGGTCCCCGCCAGCAGGGCCCGGTTGCCTCGCTTGATCCGTGCGAGCCGGCGCCCCGCTTCCACCACCGCCGCCATCCCGGCCCGGTTGTCAAACGCCTTGGCCACGAACCGCCCCTTGCGCGCCATCTCCTCGAACGAGGTCCGCGGCGCCACCGGATCCCCGATCCGCACTCCCCATTCCTCCACTTCGGCCCGCGACCCCGCCCCGATGTCCACGAACATCTTGTCCAGGGGCACCACCTTCTTGCGCTCCTCGTCGCTGAGAAAGTGCGGAGGCTTCGAGCCCACCACCCCCGTGACCCTCATCCCGCCCGCCGTCAACACCTCGACCTGCTGCCCCAGCACCACGTGCGGCCACCATCCCCCGACCGGAACCAGCTTCAGGAATCCCGGCTCCGTCACCGCCTGCACCCGGAAGCCGACCTCATCCATGTGGGCCGCCAGCAGAACCCGCGGCCCCTCCCCGCCGAGATCGCACATGATCGAGCCGTTCCGGTCCGTCGCGAAGTCCCCCGCTCCTTCCAACTCGCCACGAAACACCTCCCGCACCTCCCCTTCGAATCCCGGCACGCCATGCGCCTCCGTCATCCGCTTCAACAACCCCTCCGATCTCTTCGCCATGATCCGAGGCTAGCCGCCGCCCTCCTCCCGCCAAACCCAAAATGCGCCCGGCAACCGGCAACCGGAAACCGGCAACCGACCCCTTGCCTCCCCATACCCGGCAACCCCCACTATTGACCTCCCCCTCCGGCCCCTCGACACTCCTCCGCGCCTCATGAACACCGCCCCGCAAGTCACGGACCTCCATGTCGTCCGCAACGTGCCCCTTCCGGCGCCGGCCTTCATCCTTTCCGAGATCCGCCGCAGCGATGCCGAGGCGGCCTTCGTGGCACGATCCCGCGAGGCCATCCGGGCCATCCTCTCGGGCCGGGACCCGCGCTTCCTCGTCATCGTCGGACCGTGCTCGATTCACGACCCCGAGGCTGGCCGGGAATACGCGGAGCGTCTGCGCGGCCTCGCTGCCGAACTGGCCGGCAAGCTCCTCCTCGTCATGCGGGTCTACTTCGAAAAACCCCGCACCACCATCGGCTGGAAGGGCCTTGTCATGGACCCCGAACTCGACGGCACCGACAACATCCCCCGCGGTCTCCTCGTGGCGCGCGAGTTCCTCCGCGAAGTCGTCCGCCTCGAACTCCCGGCCGCCACCGAACTCCTCGATCCCATCACCCCGCAATACATCGCCGACCTCGTCACGTGGTCCGCCATCGGAGCCCGCACCAGTGAAAGCCAGACCCACCGCCAGATGGCCTCCGGACTCTCCATGCCCCTCGGCTTCAAGAACACCACCAGCGGAAATGTGCAGGCCGCCGTCAATGCCATCAAGGCCGCCCTCAAACCGCAGACGTTCCTCGGCGTCTCCGAACAGGGCGTGGCCTCCGCCGTCTCAACCTCGGGCAACCCCGATTGCCATGTCATCCTCCGCGGCGGCGACTCCGGACCCAACTACGATGAGGCCGGCGTCACGGCCGCCCTCGATCAGGTCGCCGCGGCCGGCCTGCCCTCCATCGCCATGGTCGATGCCTCCCACGCCAACTGCGCCAGGGATTTTCGCAAGATGCCCGCTGTCTTCGAGGAAATCGTCCGGCAACGCGCCGCCGGCTCGCGCGGCATCATCGGCGCCATGCTCGAAAGCAACCTCCTCCCCGGCAGCCAACCCTTCCCCCAATCCGTCGAAAACCTCGTCTACGGCCAGTCCATCACCGACCCCTGCATTGACTGGGACACCACCGAGCGCCTGTTGAAAAACGCCGCCGAAACCCTGTAGACGGTGCCCGCAGGCGCAAACGGCCGCCGCAGAAACGCCCCCGGCGGGCTTGTCCCGCCGGAGCGAACGATTGCTCAGCCAAGCGAGCCCGCCACCGGATCTCAGCCCGTGAGAGATGCGAATGCTCCACTCACGGCCAGGGTGGCCCAAGTTTCCAACCTGCC
>CAYPUM010000132.1:0-8653 GCA_964413545.1 uncultured Roseibacillus sp.
GGTGCTCGAGCGCATCCGCCGTCTGGAACTCGACGCGGCCCGCCTCGATGAGAAGCGCGACACCGCCCACGAGAAGCGCGAGAGCGCCGAAGCCAGCCGCAATCGGGCCGTCGGCCGCATGGAGGGCTTCGTCGCGGAGCGCCTCTTCGCCGAACTCGATCCCGACTGGCAGCCGGACCGCGCCACCTTTTCGGCCACCGCCGCGGTGGAACTGGCCCGCCGCCTCGAACACGAACTCAAGGACCATCCCGAGGACGACGAACACTGGAACAGTTTCCAGAGCGAGATCACAGGCGCCTTCAACGAACTGACCGACCAACTTGGCCGGCACGGCATGGTTCCGCGGCTCCGCGTCATCGACGAGAGCAGCGTCAGCGTCATCGACTGCGAGTTCCAGAGCCGCCCCCGCACGGTCCGCGAACTCAGCGTGGTGCTTGCCGAGGAGCTGGCCAACCGCGAGCGCATCTTCCAGGAGCACGAGCGGGAGGTCATCGAGAACCACCTGATCGGGGAGGCCGCCATCGAGCTGCAGCGCCTCATCCGGTCCGGCGAGGAATCGGTGACCCGCATCAACGAGGAACTCTCCCGCGTGCCCACCTCGAGCGGCATCCTGCTGAAGTTCGCGTGGGAGGTGGCCGATCCCGGCGACGACGATCTCCGGGCGGTCCGCCGGTTGTTCCTCAAGACCTCGGCCACATGGACGCTCGCCGAACGCGACGCGGTGGGCCGCTTCCTCCAACAACGCATCCAGGCCGCGCGCGATGAGGACGACACCGTGACGTGGCGCGAACACCTTGCCCGCGCCCTCGACTATCGATCATGGCACTGCTTCCACATCCTGCGGCGGCGGAGCGGCGAGGACGGATGGAAGAAGCTGACGAAGCGGACCTTCGGCACCGGCTCCGGCGGCGAGAAGGCGCTCACCCTGACCGTCCCGCAGTTCGCCGCGGCGGCCGCGCACTACCGGAGCGCGAGCCCCATCGCACCGCGCCTCATTTTGCTCGACGAGGTGTTCGTGGCGATCGACGCGCCGACCCGCGCCCGGCTCATGGAGCTGCTGGAGACGTTTGATCTCGACTACGTCATGACCAGCGAACGCGAGTGGGGCGTCTATGCCACCGTCTCTGCCCTCGCCATCTATCACCTCGCCTCCCGCCCCGGCTACAATGCCATCGCCGTGACCCGCTGGGTGTGGAACGGGCGCGACAGACTTCGCGACGAGACCCGCACCGATGAATCGTCCGCCTCGATCGGGGAACGGCATGAGTGAGCTGGCCGACATGTTCCGCCGCCCCGAACTGGCGTGGCTGATCGAGCGCCTCGCGGCGCGCCTGCGACAAGGCAAACCGCTCGACTGCGGAGCGGTGACCCTCCGCGAGGCCGGCCCCGACGAACGGCGCGCCGTCGACGACCTGCTCGGGCGCCGAAGCACCCGCGGCCGGCAGCTGACGGTCGACCTCGCCAGACTCTGCGAACGGATCCACGCCGACGCGAAACGGCTTGAAGCGATCGTGGCGGCCGTGCACGGTCCGGTGGAGAACCTCCGCGCCGCCCGCGAGGCCGCCGCCGCCGCGTGGGAGGCCGTCCATTCCCGCTGGCGCGAGCGGTTGGCGGATCATCCCGCTGCCACCCGGTGGTTCGAGGGGCTCGTCTCAGGCGGACTGCTCAAGCGCCTCGCCTCCGGCGAGCCCGGTATGGCCGGATCGCTTCTCGATCAGGCGTGGAGGATCCTCTCCGGCATCCCGCACGACGAGATCCTGCTCGCCAACCTTGCAGCCCGCATTACGGGCGACAGTCACGCCTTGGACCGCGGCCGTCCGCTGTCCACGCTCTGCCTGCGCGCCCTCGCCGAGATCGCGGGCATCGACGGGACCGCGGGGGCCGGCCGCCGGCGCGAGGCGTGGGCCGCGGCGGGAGTCGTCGTGGACGATCTCAGTGCTCCGGTTCTGTGCCTGAACCTCCGCGCCGCCGCCGGCAACGACCTTGCGCCCGTGCTCGACTGGCATCTGGCCCGCGGCGAGCCGTTCTACCTGCCGTGGCGGCAGGTGCGCCGGTTCGCCCCCGATTCCGCCATGGCGGCCGTCTACGTTTGCGAGAACCCGGCCCTCGTCAGCGAAGCCGCCAACCGGCTCGGGGCGCAATCGCAACCGCTGGTCTGCCTCAACGGGATCCCCGGCACTCCCGCGAGGTTCCTCCTGCGCCGCCTCCTCGAGCACGGCGTCGTCCTCCACCTGCGCGCCGACTTCGACTGGACCGGCCTGCGCATCATCGACCGCCTCCGGCGCCCCGGCCTGACCCGCCTCTGGCGGATGACCGCCGTCGACTACCATGCCTGCCGCCCCATCCAACCCCTGACCGGCGCCCCCGTCACTCCCTCGTGGGGCGCCGAACTCGCCGCGGCCATGCGCGCCTCCGGCCTCGCCGCCTACGAAGAAGAGCTCACCGACCGCCTCCTCGCCGACCTGCAACGCCCGGCGCCCCGAACCCCGTCCCCGAGGCAGCACAGCAACTGGAGAGAATGCCGTTGAGGTGGACCGGACGCATTCTCCGCGGGCACGGCTCGCCTTGGAGAGAGCCTTGATTTTCGGAGTTGCTTAGATCGCTGCAAATTCCGATATTTGGCGGAGAACTACACGCGCGAGGCAGGTTTTGGATCGGGTAGTCGATATCGACGTTCTAGTCCGCCCCGGACCTTCATGCGCAGCGTAGGAATGCCTTTGTGAAACGATGCCCGCCCGCCAAACCAAGAAGAAGACCAGGAAGCAACGACCTTCTGACGAGGGTTCCGCCGGATACGAGCGGATAGAGACGACGAAGCTGCTCCTTGACCCCAACAATCCGCGCCTGGCCGAGTACCTTCCCCGGGATCGCCGGAGTCAGGAAGACGTCCTTCGAGTTCTGTGGCGTGAAATGGCCGTGGATGAACTTGCGCTTTCCATCGCGGCTAGCGGCTATTTCGACTACGAGCCCCTTTTCGTCGTCGAAAAAGGTGGGAATTTTGTCGTAATCGAAGGGAATCGCCGTCTCGCGGCGGTGATGCTTCTACTCGACTCCCAGAAGCGGAAGGAGTTCAGAGCGACGGAAGTCCCTTCGATCTCGCCAGCGGCGAAGAATTCTCTTCGAGAGCTTCCTGTTATCAGAACAACCCGTCGCGAGGCGTGGCAATATCTGGGGTTCAAGCACGTCAACGGTCCGGCGAAGTGGGACTCATTTGCCAAGGCTCAGTATATCGCCCAGATTCATAACGAGTACAAAGTGCCGCTCGACGATATCGGGAAGCAAATCGGAGACCGCCACAAGACTGTGCAACGACTTTATCGAGCCTTCATGGTCCTCGAGCAGGCCGAGGCGGCCAAGGTGTTCGCGAGGGACAATCGCTACCGCCAGCACTTCTCGTTCTCCCATCTCTATACGGGGCTCGATTACGACGGCATTTCGGGCTTCATCGAATTAAGGGACGAAGAGGCCGAGTCGCCGACCCCGGTTCCCGACGAGGCGCTGGACCGGCTCGGGGAGCTGTTCACCTGGCTGTACGGAGACAAAGGCGTTGATATGGCGCCGGTTGTGCAATCCCAGAACCCCCATCTGCGACAGCTCAGCGAGGTTCTGAATAGCAGGAAAGCCACTGAGACATTGCGGGCTGGCTTGCCTCTGACTGTCGCTCTCGAGGCGAGCTACGGCGATGAAAGAGTCTTTCGTAACTCGGTAATTCGGGCGCGGGAAAACCTCCAGAAGGCGCATGCCACGCTGTCGACCGGCTATCGAGATGATCCGGATCTTCTCAGGGCCGCGGATGAGATTGCCGATCTGGCCTACGATCTGGCAGATCAGATGCAGCGAAAAACCCGTCCTCGCCGCCGTCGGTCAAAATAGACTACTGTGACCGGGATCGAACAGCCGCCCAAGCCCCACTTGGCAAACCTCACTCATTTGGCGGACTTTGCCGAGTTGGAGTGCCTCCGCCGGGGAGACGGCAATGTTTCGATTGTCGATCTCGTGCGTATCATGGAGCGGGAAGATGACGGCAATCGGCAAACACGGGACCATTATCCCCTGATCCAGGATGCATTCGCCGAATTGCAGCAGCGTGCTGCGCACTGTGGCAGTTACGGAGACGTCTACCCCTACAGGTTGCTCGAAAACGGAAGCACGCTCGAGGTTGTCCCGCATTCGAAACGTCGCGATCCGGATTGGCCGGTATACTACTTTCTTCTTTTCGCAACGCGACTCGATATGCGGACCGAGAAGCATCAGGCAGGTCACGATGGCACGGTCCTGTTCGAGCGCTTGTGCAAGGAAGTGGCCGAGCGGTTCTGGGGCGGGCCGGCAGAGGAGGTGGGTAGTTGCGTTTTCGGGACGGGGAGAGAGGTGAGTGAGTTGGGGGATGAGGATAGGATCGATGCCCGTCGTTTCGCTCAGCGTATCAATGAACTCTGCAAGAAGATCGGGGAAGGAATTCAATTCCAACACCGTGGTTCCTCGCCCGTGACGGCCAAGGATGGAAGGCTGGACATTGTCGTCTGGAAAGATTTCGCGGACAAGCGACAGGGGAAGCTCATCGGCTTCGGCCAGTGCAAGACCGGAACTCACTGGGAAAACGATCTCACGAAGCTGCAGGCCTCGGACTTCTGTCGAATCTGGATGCGCGACACTCCCGCCGTCCCGCCCGCGCGCTTGTACTTCGTCGCCGACCGGGTTGTCGATCGTTGGTATCACCGGTCGGTTGACGGGGGCATTATCTTCGATCGTTGCCGGGTGGTGGAGTACGCCTACGATCTTCCTCCTGCCTTGAAGCGGGATATTCTGACGTGGATCAAAGCGGTTGCGGCGCGCTACAATCTTAGAATTCCATGAGGCACCGATTTCATTCCATGTGTCCCTACTTCGCGATGTTCCCGGAGGGCTTCGCGGAGGAATGGATCGAGCGGTTGACCAAACCCGGAGATACGGTTCTTGACCCCTTCAGTGGGCGGGGAACGACTGCGCTGCAGGCGCTCCTGATGGGCCGAAAGGCCGTGGCCTGCGATGTGAACGATGTGGCGTATTGCCTGACCAAAGCGAAGACGAACGCACCTCCCCTGAGGAGCGTGTTCCGGCGTCTCACAAGATTGAAGAAGGGGTTCGATCGTCGTTCCTGGTGGAGGGTGGCCGCGAACCAGAGCGAGTTTTTCCACTTCGCCTACGCGCCACGCACCCGGGAGCAGTTGCTCTACCTGCGAAAGGTGTTGCGATGGCAGAGCAGTCCGGTGGATGCAATGATCGGGGCTCTTGTCCTTGGTTCGTTGCACGGGGACGCGGGCGAGCAGAAACCTTATCTGAGCAACCAGATGCCGAGGACGATCAGCACCAAGCCCCGCTATTCGGTGGAGTTCTGGAAAAGGCGGGAAATGGAGCCGATCGAAAAGGATGTGTTTACGCTGCTGCATGAAAGAGCGAGCTATCGCTACGAGTCGGTCCCTCCAGCCGGAGAAGCCGCAGTTTTTCGAACGGACATGAGGGAACTCGACTCGATGCAAGTCTCCTTTCCGGGAAAAATCCGTTGTGCGATCACCTCGCCGCCCTATCTCAATGTGACCAACTTCGAGGAAGACCAATGGTTGCGTCTTTGGTTTTTGGGCGGCCCTGCACGCCCGATGAAAATGCGTCTATCCCGGGATGACCGTCATGTCAGCCCGGCCAGGTATTGGAGTTTCATTGGCGACATGTGGCGCTCGTTCAGTTTGGTGCTCGCACGGAATGCCCAAATTGTCTTGCGCCTTGGCGCCCGGAACGAAGACCCCGAGCTATTGCAGAGAAAGCTCGTCGCGAGCTGCGTCTTCGCAAGACGGAGGACCGTGCTCGCCGACTGGAATGTCAGTGAAATTCGAGGCCGCCAGACCCGCGCGTTTCGGCCCGGCTCCCGCGGGTGCTTGTTTGAGATTGATTGCCACTTCACGATGATGTGAAGCTGGATCCGCAACTCCTCCAGCTCCGCGGTGCTCGTCTGCTTCTTGATGCATGAGCACGGCGTCGTCCTCCACCTGCGCGCCGACTTCGACTGGACCGGCCTGCGCATCATCGACCGCCTCCGGCGCCCCGGCCTGACCCGCCTCTGGCGGATGACCGCCGTCGACTACCATGCCTGCCGCCCCATCCAACCCCTGACCGGCGCCCCCGTCACTCCCTCGTGGGGCGCCGAACTCGCCGCGGCCATGCGCGCCTCCGGCCTCGCCGCCTACGAAGAAGAGCTCACCGACCGCCTCCTCGCCGACCTGCAACGCCCGGCGCCGGCGAGTCCGCCGCCGAGCGGAGGTGCCGGCTGATGAGACGCCGTGAAGCATTCGAAAGCGGCGTCGCCCGACTTCGTCCCCTTCGACGCAGCTCAGGGCCTGAGCCTGTCGAACGGCTGCGGGCTACGACGGGCAAGCTGCTGCGCTTGCCACCGCACTCCACATGTGGGCCCCTCTGGAGAGTGCGCGGAGCTGCCGCCGGTTGAAGGATTCGTCACTGGACGGGGCGGTTGAGGATTGCCATCCGGGGGGTTGGGGGGGACGTTGTCGGCATGGCGTTGGTGAAAACCTTGGCGGTTCTGGGGTTGGTCCTTGCGGGTTCGCTTTTCTCGGACGCGAAGGTCCTGGGTTTGCGAACCTGGACCAGCGACACGAATCAGGAGATCGAGGCCACCCTCGTGCGCGCCTTCAAGAAGGAGAAGGGCGGTGCTCTGATGGTGACCCTGAAGCTGACAAGCGGCAAGCGCGCGACCCTGCCGGCGACGCGATTCAGCGAGGCGGACCGCAAACAACTCGCGGAGTGGCTGGCGAGGAATCCGCTTGGCGTCGCGCCGCCGGCGCCGCCCTACCGCTGGCCCTCGATCTACAACGGCACCAACTCGCCGAAGGTCGACTACGCCGGCTACCGGGAGGAGCGCAAGGCGCATCTCTTTCGCGCCAGGCACTTTGACTTTTATTGCGACGAGCGGCTCAGCGACGCCACCGTGTCGAAGTGCGTGGCGGTCTTCGACAACATCGTGGAGGCCATCGACAGCCTGCCCATGATGATGGACTCCGTTCCGTCGGAGGGCAGTCCTCGCTACGAAGCCGTCATGGTGGCCGACAAGGCCAAGTACATGAAGATGGGAGGTCTCCCCAACAGCGCGGGCTTCTTCTCCCGCCGCATGAACAGGACGATCATCCCGTTTGAGTCGTTGGGAATCGTCAAGAAGGGGACCAACTGGGTCTTTGACGGCAAGCGGAGATATTTCGGCACGCTGGTGCATGAACTCACACACCACGCCACCAGCCACTGGCGCGGAATGCCTCCATGGTTCGAGGAAGGACTTGCGGATTACATGCAGGCCATGCCGTATCGTTCCGGGCGGTTCCTCTTCACCAGCCCGGGCAGCGCCGTCGCCGCCTCGATCCGGAACTATGAGGAGACCACCGTCGGAAGCGGGGTGATCCCGGACGGTAATCTCCTGATGGTGCATCCCCGCGATCTCTTCCTCCTCGATCGCCCGACCTGGAACCAGACCATGCAGAACGAAGTGGCGGCGGCCCGCAACTACGCCAGCTCCGCGGTGCTCGTCTACTTCTTCATGCACGAAGACGGCCGGGGCGACGGCGCCCATTTCATCCAGTGGATGCATGCTTGGCGCTCGGCCGTGTTCAGCCGCCGCGCCCTCGAATATGGCGCGCTGATCGCGAAACACCTGGTGCGGGGAAGGAGCGATGCGGAGTTGGAAGCCGAGATCGCGGAGGCCATGTCGAAGCGCGGGCTCCGCATCAAGTTTGCGGATTGATCGGGTCCTTCCGCCGGGCACGGGTCGCGGAGGCGTCCCTCTGGAGCGCGCCGGCGGAGTCCCGCCGGGGACGGCGACGGCGCTTTGCGCCGGGGGTAACGCGTTCTCATCCCCCAAAGCGGTGTCGCCGCCCCGTTGGGGCTCTGCCACCGCACTCCGACACGATCGCTTCGCATGACGAATCCTTGCAGGGGGCGCCTCGTTTCATTTCCATCCCTTGATCGGTCCGTTTCGCCCCGGGTTCGCTCCATCTCGTCCCCATTGTGTCGCCAAGGCCGGGGTTTTGGGCGATCCATTGGCTCGTGATGGAACGCTTTCGTGCCGATCGTCGAAGTGATTCCCCAACCACCAGGCAAAACATGAAGATGAAAACGTTGCTCCGATTGACCTTGACGGCAAACCTGGCCGCTGCGTGCTTCGCCGCCGGAGCCGGGAGCCGGTCCGTGAGCCAGCCCGTCGTCGATACCGGGCAGGTCAAGTGCTACGACAATGTGCGGGAGATCAGATACCCGCGGGGCCGGGACTCCTCCGGCCAGGATGCCCAGTATGAGGGGAACGTTCCGGAATACCGGGACAACGGAGACGGCACCGTCAGCGATCTGGTGACCGGATTGATGTGGTCCAGGGAGGTGTCTCCCAACAAGGTGAGCTTGGTCGAGGCGGAAGCGATCGCGGCGGAGATGACCCTCGGAGGCCATTCCGGCTGGCGAGTCCCGAACATCAAGTTCGATTTCCACGACCGCGATCGCGACCGCTTTCTCTCGGACGACGAAGCCCCCCATGGACCGCCTCCGCACACGCGAGGCCGCCCGCCAAGGCGTTAGTGGTTCGTCAAGATTGAGATGATGGGTAGGCGGGCCGGAGGATGGAGGGCTG
>CAYPUM010000133.1:0-8650 GCA_964413545.1 uncultured Roseibacillus sp.
GTCCCCGCTCGTCGAGCGCCTTGATGAGGAGCCCGAACCCTTCATCGAGGTCGCGCACATCGTCGAGGAAGTGGGCGTAGTCGGCGCGGACCTCGGGCAGGTCGGGCCAGTCGGGGGGAAGCGTCAGATCGGCCGGGTCGATGCCCTCGTGGCGGTCACCGAAGGGCCGGTGGGTCTGGCTGAACCCGAAATACAGGAACCATGGCTTGCCCTCGGGGACCTTGTCCAACGCGGCTGTGAACCGGTCGCCGACCTTCTGCAGGTTCTTGCCCTTGGTGGGGAAGTGGCGGACGAAGTGGTCGAACCGTCCTTCGAGGTTCCTCATCCCGTTCTCGCGGAGCGTCTCGGCGATGTGGGCCGGTTCGTGCAACTTCCCGTCGAGGTGCTGATGGCGCCCATCCAATCCCACCCAGTAGCCGCGTTCGCGGAGCACATCGCTGAAGAACCGCACGTCACCGCGTGCAGGCTGGGCGAAACGGGTCGAGCCGAGCCCGACCGGCGAGCGCCCGGCGAAGATGGAGGTCCGCGAAGGGGCGCATTGCGGCGCGGCGGTGTAGGCCCGGTCGAATCGCATCCCCTTCGCGGCAAAGGCGTCGAGGTTCGGGGTGAGGTTGAGGCGTCTGCAATTCGCCTCCCCGTAGCAGCCGACATGCGGCGCGCTATGGTCGTCCGAAAGAACCAGGAGGATGTTGGGCCGCGGCGGCTCCGCCCCGGCGACGAGACACGCTCCGGCCAGGGCGGCAACGCATGGCAAGTTTCGTAGGTGTGCGTTCATGGACGGACCAACTGGAGCATCTTGCCGCCGGTTGGCAAGCAAAGGAGCCGAGGCGGCCGGTGTTCCTCGGGCGCCGAGGAAGCGCGATGCGGAGGAGAGAGAGGCCGCCGCCCCGTTGGTTGGTCGAGGGCGGCGGCGGGAGGGGGCGGAGGGGGTTTTTGGGAGCCACAACACACAACTACGTTGCGCCGCGGAGCGGGCGGACCCTGGGGGAGCGGCAAGGGGGTTTTGGGGCGGCCGCGTTGGCCGGGCCGCAGTCCGCGACGCGCGTCCCCGGGTTGGCCCGGGGGGGCGGGCGGTTGCCCCGCCGGCTCGGAATCCGCGAACCCTCCATGATGCCTTGTTGATCACCCATGCAATGAGAACTGACGCGCGAGCCGGCGTGGCGTTACAGAAGGGGCTAGGGAGTGATGCGGCGGGTGATGCGGTAGGAGCGGTTGGAGGGGAGGGGCGAGGAGAGGTCGGTATAGGTGAGGGGGGCGGGTTCGGGAGGGCCATGGATGGTGGAATCGGGCAGGTCGCTCGACCAGCACTGGATATCATCGCTGTATTCGACCTGGTAGGTCCAGCCGGGTTCGCCGGTCCATGTGATGACGGGCTGTCGGGCGGGGTTCAGTTCGAGGCTGTCGATGGTGAGGGGGAACTGGCCTGGCGGGACGGCCCAGACGGCGCATTCTGCGACGAGCATCCAGTTGTCGCCGTAGCTGGCGGGATCCATGCCGGGGATCTGCCACTGGCAGGCGACGGAGCCGAGATCCCGGTCGTCGGGGCGGGCCGTGAAGGGGGCGTTCGTGAAGAGGGGGACTCCGTCGAGTTCGGCCCGCCATTGGTTGTTCGGGAGGTCGATCCGCATCCAGACGAAGTGCGCCTCGCCGAGGACGAAGGCGAGGCCGGTGTCGTGGGACGTCACGCCGTCCTCGCGCCAGATTCCGCGTGTATCCGGGACGTTGCTGAAGCGGAGGCCGCCGAGGAAGACGCCGTCGATGTTGTAGACGCTCAGGAAGAAGTCGTCGCGGCGGCCGTTGGTGGAGTCTTCGATCCCGAGGACGGACTCGATCTCGATGGCAGCGGTGCCCTCGGTCAGGGGGTCGTGGTCGAGGAACTTGTTGACGGTGATGAACCAATCCGAGGAGGGCTCGTTGAATCCGAGGTAGGCGGTTTTGCCTTCGAGGGGGAGGAGGCCGGTGACGATGCCGTGCACGCCATCGCCCTCACTGGTTCCGACCCAATCGTCCGGGGGTCCCGCCCACATGTCGGGGCCGACGCTGAAGTCTTCGAAGTCGGTGGAATACAGGAGTCCGGCGTGCAGAGAAGAGACGGTGAAGATCGCCCCGGCGACGGCCACGAGGGCGGCCGGATGGGCGAATCCCGCAGTGCTGCCTGGCAAAGCCGGCATGCACCCATGATAGAGAAGAATACGGGGCGAGGCAACCCGGGAGGGAGGAGGGCGAGGCGGGCGGGGCCAGTGGATCTTGAATATCCAACATCCAACAAGGACTCGCGAACCGGACATTTTCACGGATCCGGACGCGCGTCGGGATAAGGAAGCGTCGCCTCAGAGCGGTTGACGAGAACGGCGACGGGAAAGGTCAACGATTGAGCGAAGCATGCCTCGCCGTTCGCTATCGGTGACCGGGTTCAGTTGCCCGGATTGGTCACGCGCTGATTTGAATGGGGCGCCGGGACGGCTTCCGGATCGGCGGAGGTCGACCTTGTCACGCTGAGGCTGTGGAGGAATTCCGCCTTGCTGACGTAGTTGTCGTCGTTGCGGTCGAGGTGATCGAACAGGGTGTCGGCAAGGCCGGGCCGGTTGGCGTTGGAGACCTGCACGGCATTGATGGCGCCGAACTCGGCGCGGCTGAGGAACCCGTCGCTGCGGTCTGCCCCCTGCTTGTCGACGACGTCGACTTCGTCGAAGCGGTCGCAGCGTCGCTGTTCGATGGCGATCCGGATGTGGTTTTGGGCCTCGGTGATTTCGGTATTCGAGAGGATTCCGTCGCGGTTGGTGTCCCAGTGGTCCTTGAATCGCTGGCGCCGGTTCCGGTTTTTCTTGTCGGTTTCGAGGGCTTGCAGTTCCTCTTCCGAGAGGATGCCGTTCTGGTTGACGTCGTAGAGCGCGATATACGCCGGGAGATTACCGGCGCCGAAATGGGTGGGTGTCGACGCGGTGCCCGTGCCATCGTCCGCCGGGCTCATGGGCGCCAACCATGCGAACATGATGGCGGCAAGGAGGAGCGGGATGGCTTTCATGGCGACCGGCGGGTTCAGCGGGTTTCGATGGTGGCTGTTGATTCCAACGGTTTCTGTAATTCCAAGACGCGCGGCAGGGGTGATCGTTACGAAGGATGGATTACGATTCGTTTCGGTTCAAGAGATCAAAGAGGTTTCCGTTATGATGGGCGGGTGGAGCGCGGGAGGGCGCGGGAGGGTCTTCCTTGGGCGCCGGGGGCTCTTCATCGAGCGCCGGGGCTGGAACGGCGGCGCCGGGCTCGGTCGACTCGACGAGGTCTTGTTCGAGGCGGGTGATGACGTTCGCCCACCATGCGTCGGCGCGGGCGGCCTCGATTTCCATCTCGAGGCGCTGCTCGGAATCAAGGAACTCGAGGAGTTCCTTGTCAGCGGAGCGCCGGCTGAGCGGGTCGAGAGGCTGCACGGCGTTGACGCCGAGGATTTGGAGATCCGGCCGGTATCCCGGCGCGGAGCGGACGAGGAAGGGAAAGATTCCGGTTTGTTGGGTTCGGGTGAGATGCAGGCGTCGGGCGAGTTCGCGCATCCTGTGGCGGGCGTGAGTCTCGACGGCCCGGGCGAGATCCTCGACGGCGGGCGGGGCGTCGGCCGCGGCCGTGACCCGCAGGGCGGGAAGCACCTCGATGCGGGAAGGCTCGGAGTGGCGCTCCGCACCGAGGGCGGAAGTGGAACGCCGTGGCGGGGGGCGGGCCGGGCCGGCTCTGCGGGCCGCGGCCTCCATTTCGTCGCCCTCATCAGCCGGGGGGAACGCGGTGTAGTAAGCCACCCCTGCGGCGGTGCACAGCAGGATGGAGGCCATGGCGAGGCGGGCGGGAAGCATCCTAGGACTCCTCGTGGGGGCCGGATTCAAGGTGTTCTAACAAATCCGGGAACCGGTTTTCAATCGTATCCTGCAGTTTTTTGCGGTTTTTGCGGAGGATGTCCTGCTGGCGGGGGGTCAGGCCGGGGGCTATCTGGTCGTGCAGGTCGAGCATGTGGCGGTGGTATTCGAAGAGGGCGCGGTGGCGGGTGGCGTGGATGGCACGGCTGGTTCGGCGGATGTCGGCGCGGATTCGGGATTCCTGGTCCGGGGTGAGGTCGAGCGCCTTGCGCAGGGCGGCGAGGGTTTCCTCTTCGAGTGATTCAAGCGGGGCGATGGGGGGTTGGGATTCGGGGGCGGCGGCGCGGTGCGGGCCGAGGAGGTTCCCGAGGCCGAAGCCGGCGCCGAGAATCGCCACGAAGGCCGTCGCGATGAGAAGGGAGTCTTTGCGGCGCGGTGTCATGGCAGGGCGAGATCGCGGAGGTCGAGCCGTTCGGGAGCGGGAATCGGAACAAATTGTCCGGTCGTGACCGGCGGAGGGGATTCGAGGAGAACAGCCGCGAGAAACAGGGTCACCGCGCCGAAGGCGGCCCGCAGCGACCAGCGCCGCCAGCGGACAAGGGCGCCGGCGCCGGAATGGGCGCCATCGAAGGACCGGGCCACCACGCGTCCGGCAAATCCGTGGGGAGCGCTGCGATCCTCGTGGGCCGGGCGCTCGGCGACGCCTGCTTCGCGGAGGGCGTTGCGGAGTCTGTTCCAGCGGGGGTGGTGGTTCATGGGGCGGAGTTGCTGCGTTCCGGTTCGAGTTGCCGGAGGCGCTCTTCGAGCTTGCGGCGGGCTCGCATGGCGGTGACCCGCACCCGCGAGGCGCCCCAGCCGGTGAGTTTGCACACCTCGGCGACCGATTTCTCTTCGAGGTCGAGCATGCGGATGACCATTTGTTCCCGGGGTTTGAGGGCCTCGAAGAGTTTGGCGAGGAGATCGGCGGCGAGGGAACGGCCTCCCTCGGCGGGAGTTTCGTGTGATCCGCCGAGGGCTCGTTCGAGGAATTCGCTTTCGTCCGCCCCGAGGTCGGCGAAGCTGGCGACCCGCCGGGTTTTCTGGCGCCGCAGGCGATCGTAGCAGGTGTTCAGGGCGATGCGGGACACCCAGTGCTCGAATGGCTGAGGTCCGGAGTATTGCTGGAGGCGCGCGAACATCTTCATGAAGACCTCCTGGCAGAGATCCTCCTCGGCCTCCCGCCGGGGGAGGTGATTGCGGACGATGGAGATGACGAGCGGGTAGAGCATTTCGACGAGCAGGCGGGCGGCGTCCTGGTCGTCCCTTCGGACCGCTTCGAGGATCTCCGGTGTGACGGCGGCGGGCGGTTCATCCATCGAGGCGGGAAGAGGCGGACGCGTCCTCCCGCTTAGGATGACGCAGAGGGGGCCGGGGCGTTACAGAAAAATCGGCGCCCGGGGGGGGAGAGGGTTGAAAGGCCGCCGGGACGGCGGCGTCCACCAAGCCATGGCGGGACCGCTTGTGCGGCGGCTGCGGGCGGCTCAGGCGCGGCCGACGTAGGAGGCGTCCTCGGTGTTGATCTTGAGGACGTCGCCTTCCTTGATGAAGAGGGGAACCTGGACGGTGAGGCCGGTTTCGAGGGTGGCGGGCTTGGTGGGGTTGTTGGCGGTGTCGCCCTTGATGCCCTCGGAGGATTGCGTGACCTTGAGTTCGACGGTGGTGGGGAGGGTGACGGAGACGGCGTTTCCCTCGATGAAGAGAACCTCGACTTCCTGCCCTTCCTTCATGAGGCTCCGGATGTCATCCACGAGGGATTCGGGCAGGGTGACGGTCTCGTAGGTGTCGAGGTCCATGAAGTTGTATCCGGCGGCATCAGCGTAGGAGAATTCGAGCTTCTGGCGGTCGGTTTCGACGATGTCGACCTTCTCCGAGGAGGCGAAGCGGATCGTCTTCTTGTTGCCGGAGTTGAGGGAGCGGATGGTGGCGGCGATGAGGGCGTTGCCCTTGCCGGGGGTGCGGTGCTCGATGCCGAGGACGATCCCCATGTCGCCCTCGTATTTGACGCACTGCCCTTTCTTGAGGTTGGTTGCGACGATTGCCATGGATTGGAAGGTTGTCGGACGGGCCGCGGCCGGAAGTGCCGGTCACGCCAAGCGCCGGGAGGGAAATATACCCGAATGCCCCCGAGGGCACGCAGAAATTTCGGGGACTGTTTCACGGGGACAGGTCATCCATGCAGGCTGGGGACGACTACGGCGGGCGGGGGGGCAAGGCACGGGCCATGATGCGCCCTGCCTTGTGGGATCAGACGATGCGGAGGCGGGCGAGGTCCTGGGAATCGATGAGGCCGACGGGTTTGCCGTCGGGGCCTGTGACGACGACGTCGTCGATGCGGTGGTGGCCGATGGTTCTGACGGCTTCGGCGGCGAGGTGGCTGGCCGGGACGCAGACGGGGTCGGGGGTCATGAAGTGGCGGACGGGGCGATTTCCAATGGCGTGGTCGTTCTGGTAGGCGCGCGCGAAGTCGCCATGGGTGAAGATGCCGGCGAGGGCGCCGTCGGGGCGGGTGACGACGCAGGCTCCGGCCCGGGCGGCGGACATGGCGGCGATGGCGTCCCGCACGGTGGCGTCGGGGGGGACGGTGGCGAAGCGATCGCCGGTGCGCATGATGTCGGCGACTTTCACGAGGAGGGCGCGGCCGAGGTTGCCGCCGGGGTGGAACCTTGCGAAGTCGTCCCGGGAGAATCCCCGCGCTTCGAGGAGGACCATGGCGAGGGCGTCGCCCATGACCAGCATGGCGGTCGAGGAAGAAGTGGGGGCGAGGTTCAGCGGGCAGGCCTCGCGTGCGACGGAGGTGTCGAGCACGATGTCGCTGTGCCTGGCGACGGTCGAGTCCGGCCGGCCGGTGAGGGCGATGAGGCGCACCTCGAAGCGTTTGATGAACGGGAGGAGGTCGAGCAGTTCGGCGGTTTCCCCGGAGTAGGAGAGGGCCAGCACGGCGTCGCCATCGGCGAGCAGGCCGAGATCGCCGTGCAGGGCGCTTTGGGAGTTCAGGACGACGGCGGGGGCGCCGGTGGAGGTCAGGGTGGCGGCGATTTTGTGGCCGATATTGCCGGACTTGCCGACGCCGACGATCACGATTTTGCCTTTTGACTCGATGGCAGTCCGAAGGGTTTGGACTGCTGCTTCGAAGGATTCGTCGAGCCGGTCCGCGAGGCGGTCGAGGGCTTCCACTTCGAGCCGGATGACCTGGCGGGCTTTGTTGACGGCATCCATCGGGGGGCGAGGCGGGGCATGCGGTCCGGGTTGCGCGGAGGGAATCTGAGATGAGAGATTTGGGATCCGGGTTGGCGCCGCTCACTCCTGACCTTCGATCAGATCGACGAGGGCGGTTTTGGCATTGGCGATTTCGGGGATGTGGTCGCCGGCGAGGGCGAGGGCGCGGCGGGCGCGATCGAGGGCTCTGCTGGCCATTCGGGGTGAAGTGGCGCTATCGAGGAGGTTGTCGTATGCGTCGGCGAGTTTGATGAGGCGGGCTTGCCACGGGGCGGCGGCGAGGCGTTCGTCGAAGAGCTTTTCGCGGTGGTCCTCGGGGAGGCGGTCGTCCTTGGTGAGGCAGGCGACGAGGCCGGCGATCTGGGGTCCGAACTCCCGTTCGAGTTCGTCGTAGTCGGTGGTGGTGTCTTCGATGGTGTCGTGGAGGACGGCGGCGGCAAGGACGGATTCGTCGCGGACTCCGAAGAGGTGCTGGAGGGTGAAGGCGGCCCGGATGGGGTGGGCGGCGTATGGGGTGCGGCCGTCTTTGCGGAATTGGCCATGGTGGGCGCGGGCGGCGAAGGAGATGGCGCGTTGGAGGACGGGTGTTTTCACGGAGGTGGCGGGGATTGGTTGGCCGGCTCTGCATACCTGCCGGCCGGGCCGATGGGAAGCATCGTTCCTCACTCGACGGTCCATGAGGCGGGTCCGCACAGCAGTTCGTTCCATGAGCCATTGCCATTTTGTTTGCGGGCCGCCTCGATTTGCGCCGTCACCTGCGACTCGTATGTGGGGCGGCTGCGCTGCCGCAGGATTCCGATGGGCAGCGGCAGGCCGGGGGGACCCATGAGGGCCAGCATGCGCACGAAGAGGGGGCTTTCGTGGTCGGGCTGGTGGGTCATGACATCCTCGACGGGGACCCCGTTTTCGCCGACCGGCACCACGCGGGGGTGGACGCCGTGAAGGACGATTCCCTTGTTGTTGTTTCTGCCCAGAAGGAGGGGCTGCCCCTTTTTCAGGAAGAGGAGGTGGTCATCGCGGTTTTCCTTCGAGTAGACGTTGTCCCAGGTTCCGTTGTTGAAGATGACGCAGTTTTGCAGGATCTCGATGAAGGCGACGCCTTGGTGCCGGTGGGCGGCCTTGAAGGTTTCGATCATGTGGTTCGGATTGTTGTCCACGGTGCGGGCGATGAATCCGACTTTGGCGCCCAGCGAGAAGAGCACCGGGTCGATGGGGGGGTCGATCGATCCCATGGGGGTTGTCCCGGTGCGGGTGCCAAGGGGGGAGGTGGGGCTGTATTGACCTTTGGTCAGGCCGTAGATCCGATTGTTGAAGAGGAGGACGTTGACGTTGACGTTGCGGCGCAAGAGGTGAAGGAGGTGGTTGCCCCCGATGCTGAGGCCGTCGCCGTCGCCAGTGACGAGCCACACCGAGAGGTCCGGATTGGCGACCTTGACGCCGGTGGCGACGGCCGGTCCGCGGCCGTGAATGGTGTGAAACCCGTAGGTGTTGAGGTAGTAGGGGAAGCGGCTCGAGCAGCCGATGCCGCTGATGACGACGAAATTTTCGCGCGG
>CAYPUM010000134.1:0-8632 GCA_964413545.1 uncultured Roseibacillus sp.
AGGGTGCAAGATTCAGGATGCAGTCCCGTGTGCCCTGCATCTTGAATCCTGCATCTTGGTCCGAGGCTTGCCTCGCTGGACCTAAAACAAGCGCATTGCGAGGTTGTTAGGCCAACAGGTCCGGTTTGGGGTCTCACGGTTGGTTTTGTTTGATTCACATCTATCAAACCCCAATAATTCCAGGCTTTCGAGCCTTTCTGTGCTTTTGCGCCTTCTCAAGGCGCATTTTTGAGGACTAAAGGCGGACCAGGACGTCGTCGCCGTCGATTTGCACCGGATAGGTTTGGAGATTTTCGATGGCGGGGAGGCAGGCGGCCTCGCCGGTGCGGATGTTGAAGCAGGCGCCGTGCAGGGGGCATTCGATTTCGTCGCCCACGATCTCTCCTGCGCTCAGGGAGGCTTCCTCGTGCGTGCAGGTGTCGTCGACGGCATGGATCTCGCCGTCCAGATTGCAGAGAGCGATCTTGCGGCCTTGCACTTCGACGCGTTTGGCGGCGCCTGTCCCGATTTCGGCTTTCTTCGCCACTGGGATGAATTCACACATGGGCTCGTTTAGTCAGAGGTTGGTTGTCCTGTCGACAGGGGATTTGCTCGTGTGCAGCCGGGTTCCCGGCGTGCGGGTGGTTGTGTTGGCAGGGGCGCGACGGGATCCGCCACGCCTTGTTTCAAATCCCTTCGTGTCTTCCTGTGCCCCCCCCGCCGGCCAAGGAAGTTCGCTTGCTCAGGCGGGGCGGGGGAGGGCGAGGACGCTGCCGGCGAGGACGATCTTCCGCTGGCGGGGACTGAGGGGGCAGGAGGCGGGGATGTTGAGGTTCTTCGACTTGTTGACGACGGTGAAGTCCGCGCCGTTCTCGATGGATTGGCGGAGGTTTTCGAGGCGGAGCGTGTCGCCCCGGTCGATGGAGTCGCAGGCGTCGGGGTCGTGGAAGGTGAGGGGGAGGACGCCGTAGTTGAGGAGGTTCTGGCGGTGGATGCGGGCGAAGCTTTTGGCGAGGACCACGCGGAGGCCGAGGTGGCGCGGGGCGAGCGCGGCGTGTTCGCGGCTCGATCCCTGCCCGTAGTTTTCTCCGCCGACGATGAAGAACCCGTCGCCGCCGGCCCCGCGGGCGCGGCGGGCGAATTCGGGGTCGACTTCCTCGAAGGCGAACTCCGCGATCTTCGGGATGTTGCTGCGGAACGGGAGGACGCGGGCCCCGGCGGGGAGGATCTCGTCGGTCGAGAGGTCGTCGCCGGCCTTGAGGAGAACGGGTCCCTCGAAGGGGTCCGGAATCGGCTCGAGGTCCGGGAGCGAGGCGATGTTCGGCCCCTTGATGAGCTCGACCTCCCCGGCGCCTTCCTCCGGCGGCGCCACGATCATGCGGGAGTTGACGCGGACCGACTCCGGTTCCGTGAAGCGAGGGCAATCGAAATCGAGGTCGCGAGGGTCGGTGATGACGCCGCGGAGGGCGGAGGCGGAGGCGGTTTCGGGACTACAGAGGTAGACCTTGTCCTCGCGGGTCCCGGAACGGCCGGGGAAGTTGCGCGGGACGGTGCGGAGGCTGATGCGTCCGGTGGCGGGGGCCTGACCCATGCCGATGCAGCCGTTGCAGCCGGCCTGGTGGATGCGGGCTCCGGCTCGGATCAGCTTGCCAAGGAATCCGTGCCCGGTGAGGAATTCGAGCGATTGGCGGGAGGTGGGATTGACGTCGAAGGAGACGCCGTCGTGGACCTCGCGTCCGTCGACCATCAGGGCGGGCACGGCGAAGTCGCGCAGTCCGGGGTTGGCGGAGGACCCGATGTATGCCTGGAAGATTCTCCGTCCGGCGGCCTCCCGCACCGGGACGACATTGCCGGGGCTCGACGGGCAGGCGATGAGCGGTTCGAGTGTCGAGAGATCGATCTCCTCGTGGTGGTCGTAGGCGGCGCCGTCGTCGGGCAGGAGTTCGCGGAAGTCGTCTTCGCGGCCTTGTTGGCGGAGGAAGGCGCGCACCGCCTCGTCGGCGGGAAAGACGGTCGAGGTGGCGCCGAGTTCGGTTCCCATGTTGGCGATGACGTGGCGGTCCATGGCGGTGAGCGAGTCCAATCCGGGTCCGTAGTATTCGACGACGCGCCCGAGGCCGCCGTCGACGTCGTGCCGGCGGAGCATTTCGAGGATGACGTCCTTGGCGCTCACCCAGTCGGGAAGGCGGCCGGTGAGCCGGACTCCCCAGACCTCGGGCATGGCGAGGCGGAGCGGTTCGCCGGCCATGACGAGGGCCACTTCGATGCCTCCGGCCCCGAAGGCCAGCATGCCGAGGGCGCCCGCCGCGGGGGTGTGACTGTCGGAGCCGGCCAGCGTCTGGCCGGGGACGCCGAAGCGTTCCATGTGCACCGGGTGGCTCACCCCGTTCCCCGCCGGGCTATAGTAAACGCCGTACTTCCGGCAGGCGCTGTGCAGGAAGAGGTGATCGTCGGCATTCTTGTGGTCCTCCTGGAGCAGATTGTGATCGACATACTGCGCGGAGAGTTCGGTGCGGACCCGCGCCAGGCCCATCGCCTCGAGTTGCAGCATGACAAGCGTGCCGGTGGCGTCCTGGGTGAGGGTCTGGTCGATCCGGAGCGCGATTTCCCGGCCGGGCGTCATTTCTCCCTCGACGAGGTGATCGCGGATGAGCTTCTGCGTCAGGTTGTGAGGCATGGAGGGAAGATATCCGTGCAGTTCACATGCCAGAGGGGCGCCCATGTGCGGAGATGCGGTGGCAGGCGCGGCAGCATGCCCGTCCGCAGCCCGCGGGGCGAAGCCTGGCGACCCCGCTCCGGCGGATGGCGCTCCGCCGGCTCCCCGAAAGCGCCGTCGCCGTTCCTGCGGGGCACTGCCGGCGCACTCCACAGCCTTTGGGCCGGTTAAGTTGCAATGTGGGCGGCGGCATTTGGGCGCAATTTGCACGAAGAGAAGGCGGCCGGACGGTGGCGAGGCGGGGATCCCGCCCCGGCATGCCGGGGGCGGGGGTTCGTTGGCGAGTCATGGCACGTCCCTTGCTCCCGTTCCAGGCATGAGGCCCGGACACCGTTGTCGAGAAGGCCGGAGGAGCGAAGCCCCCGGCGAACATCGACGACCGAACATCGAAGGTCGGGGAATGACGGCAACGGATCGAGCCCCGGGGGCGAGGCGCCGGGTGCGCATGGAAACTGGTGGCGGACAATCATGAGCGGCAGAAAGATGGAAACCCTCGGGGCGCTTGGAACGCTGGCGCACGGGATCCTCGCGGAAGAGCCGGCGCCGGACGTCATGGAATTCATGGAGACCTTGGCCGCGCGGCTCCGGGCCGCCGGGGTGACGGCGCCGGAGATGCTCAACACGCCCTATGTGAACACGATCCCCGTCGAGGACGAGCCGGACTATCCGGGCGACCGCGCCATCGAGCGCCGCATCAAGAGCTACGTGCGCTGGAACGCGATGGCGATGGTGGTGAAGGCCAACCGGCGGCATGCCGGCATCGGCGGCCACATCTCGACCGGGGCGTCGATCGCCACGCTTTGCGAGGCGGGCTTCAACCATTTCTTCCGGGGACCGGATGGCGAGGCGCCGGCGGACATGGTGTATTTCCAGGGGCACGCCTCGCCGAGCGTCTACGCCCGGGCGTACCTCGAAGGGCGTCTCGGGGCGGGCCGGCTGCACAATTTCCGGCAGGAACTGGCGGAGGGGGGCGGCCTGCCGTCCTATCCGCACCCGTATCTGATGCCGGAGTTCTGGCAGTTCCCGACGGTTTCGATGGGGCTGGGTCCGGTGATGTCGATCTATCAGTCGCGGTTCCATCGTTACCTTGCGGCGCGCGGTCTTGGGGAGTGGAGCGAGGAACCGCGGGTGTGGTGTTTCGTGGGGGACGGGGAAATGGACGAGCCGGAAACGCGGGCCGGACTGGACCTTGCGGGCCGGGAGAAACTGGACCGGCTCATCTGGGTGGTGAACTGCAACCTGCAGCGGCTCGACGGCCCGGTCCGCGGAAACGGCAAGATCATCCAGGAACTCGAGTCCACCTTTCGCGGGGCGGGCTGGAACGTGATCAAGGTGATCTGGGGGAGCGACTGGGATGAGTTGCTGGCCTCCGAACACCGCAGTGCGCTGGTGGCGCGGATGGAGGAAGCGGTTGACGGCGACTATCAGAAGTATTCGGTCGAACCGGGGAGTTTCACGCGCAAGCACTTCTTCGGGACGTCGCCGGAACTCACCGAACTGGTGGCGCACCTGACCGACGCGCAGATCCACAAGCTGCGCCGCGGGGGCCACGACCCGTTGAAAGTGTATGCCGCATACCATGCTGCGTTGCGGCACGAAGGGAAGCCCACCGTCGTCATTGCCAAGACCGTCAAGGGATACGGACTGGGTGAAGCGGGCGAAGGACGCAATGTGACCCACCAGCAGAAAAAATTGAACGAAAAAGAGCTGCGTGAGTTCCGGGACCGGTTCGAGATCCCGATCAGCGACGAGGAGGTGGTGGAAGCGCCGTTCTACCGGCCCGCGGCCCGGAGCGACGAGATGAAGTACCTGCTGGACCGGCGAGAGCAACTCGGGGGATTTCTGCCGGCGCGGCGAGTGACCGTCGAGGGAGTCGACCTGCCGGGCCGGGATCGCTATGGGGGGTTCTTCGGCGGATCGGATTCGGCGGCATCCACGACGATGGCGTTTGTGCGGCTGCTGGCGATGTTGATGCGGGACGAGTCGATCGGCCCCCGGGTGGTCCCGATCATTCCGGACGAGGCGCGGACCTTCGGGATGGATTCGCTCTTCCGGCAGCACGGCATTTATGCCGCGGGTGGGCAGCGCTATGAGCCGGTGGACCGGGAGAACCTGCTCTACTACCGCGAGGCGGAGGACGGGCAGATCCTCGAGGAGGGCATCACGGAGGCGGGATCGATGTCGTCGTTCATCGCGGCCGGGACGAACGAGGCGAACCATGGGAGGGCGATGTTTCCGTTCTTCATCTTCTACTCGATGTTCGGGTTTCAGCGGATCGGCGACCTGATTTGGGCGGCGGGAGACATCATGGCGAAGGGGTTTCTGCTGGGCGCGACGGCGGGACGGACCACCCTGAACGGGGAAGGGCTGCAACACCAGGACGGACACAGCCAGCTCCTCGCGAGCACGCACCCCGGAATCATCTCCTACGACCCGGCCTACGCCTACGAAATCGCCGTCATCGTGCGCGAAGGCCTGCGACGCATGCAGGAAACGGACCGCGGGCGCCTCTACTACCTCACGCTGCAAAACGAGAATTACCAAATGCCGGCCATGCCGGAAGGGGTGGAGAAGGGGATCCTCCGGGGTCTCTACAGGCTGCGGGACGCGGAGAATGACCGCGCATCGGCGGTGCATCTCTTCGGGAGCGGCACGATCCTGCGAGAGGTCCTGCGGGCGCGGGAGATTCTCGATGATCGTTTCGACGTGCCGGCCTGTGTCTGGAGCGCCACCAGCTACGGCGAATTGCGCAGGGACGCCCTCGCAGCGGGCCGATGGAACCGGCTGCACCCCGAAGGCGAACCGCAACGCTCCTATCTGGAAGAGGTGCTGGACGGCATCGACGGGCCGATCGTGGCGGCCTCGGACTGGATGAAGGCGGTGCCCGACCAGATCGCGCCGTGGGTGGCGGGCAGGATGGTCACCCTCGGGACGGACGGGTTCGGCCGCAGCGACACGCGGGAGGGCCTCCGGAGGTTCTTCGAGGTGGATGCGGAGTCGATCGCGCTGGCGGCCCTTGGGGCATTGAGACGGGAAGGGAAGATCGGAGACGGGGTGGTGGCCGACGCGATGGAGGAACTCGACTACGATCCGGAAAAGCGTGGTCCGGAGATCTATCGGAATTCATGAGCACGAGCAGGGACATCAAGCTGCCCCAATTGGGGGAAGGCGCCGACTCCGGGACGGTGGTCAAGATCCTCGTGGCGGAGGGTGACACCGTGGCCAAGGACGACCCGTTGATCGAACTGGAGAACGAGAAGGCGGTGGCGCCGATTCCGGCGCCGCGCGGAGGCAGGATCAGCGAAATCGTGGTAAGCGAGGGGCAGGAGGTCTCGGTCGGCGACGTGTTGGTGCGCATCAGGGAGGAAGAAACCGGCGGGAGCGATGAAGACCGGAAGGCGGAAAATGGAAACGGGGAGAAGGATGAGAAAGAGAAGGAGAAAGATGATGAGAGGGGTGACGGGAAGGACCGGCGCAAGGAGCGGGAGGAGCAGGATTCGGAACGCGAGGAACCGCAGGGAGAGGCCGAATCGTCCGACAAGCGGGGCGAAGTGGCGGCCTCGCCGACGGTGCGACGGATCGCGCGCCAGTTGGATCTTGACCTGCGCCGCGTGCGCGGGACGGGCCGGGGCGGGCGCATCGCCCTTGATGATCTTCGCTCTCACATCAGGAACCTCGAACGGGCTGCGGCCGGCGGGAAGGAAGGAAAGGAGGAAGGACCGGCGTCCGGGGAGAAGGTCGATTTCGAGAAGTGGGGCGAAATTGAACGGAGGCCGCTGTCGTCGATGCGCAAGACGATCAGCCGCCGGCTGGCGGATTCCTGGCGCCGCATTCCGCACGTGACGCAGTTCGAGGACGCGGACATCACGGACTTGCTGACCCTGAACAAAAGGCATGCCGATCGCTATGAGGAGCATGGCGCGCGTCTGACGCTGACGGGATTCCTGATCGTGGTGGTGGCGAAAGCCCTGAAGGAATTTCCGGAGTTGAACGCCAGCCTCGACGAGGCGCGGAATGAGTTGGTGCTGAAGCAGTACGTCCACATCGGCACGGCGGTAGCGACTGAGGATGGCTTGCTTGTTCCGGTCCTGCGGGATGCGGACACGAAGTCCCTGATCGAGATTGCGAGGGAACTCGAGGAATTGGCCGAAAAGGCCCGCGAGCGCAAGACCACCAGCGAGGAGATGCAGGGGGCGAGCTTCACGATCAGCAACCAGGGCGGGATTGGCGGGGGGCACTTCACCCCGATCATCAATCCGCCGGAGGCGGCGATCCTCGGCGTCGGGCGGGGGCGGCCGGTGGCGGCGCTCCGTGGCGGGGCCCGGACGGCCGGCCAAACGATGCTGCCACTCTGCCTGTCGTATGATCACCGCATCATCGACGGGGCCCGGGCGGCGCGCTTCGTGACGGCATTGAGGAAGGGGCTGGAGGAGTTCCCTGAGACCGAGGTCGAATTGGACGATGAAAACGATTGAGACGGAGTTGGTGGTGGTGGGGGCCGGACCGGGAGGGCACGCCGCGGCTCTCGCGGCGGCGCGACGGGGCGTCGAGACGATGCTGGTGGACTGCGGGGCCCGGCTGGGAGGGGTTTGCCTGAACCGCGGGTGCATTCCCTCGAAGGCCTTCCTGCACGCCACGGCTCTCATCGAGGAGGCGAAGCAGTCGGGAGGGCGCGGCATCTCGTTTGATGCGCCGCGGATCAACCTTGATCGGCTGCGGGAATGGAAGGAGTCGGTGGTCGATGCGCTGGCGGACGGGGCGCGCAAGGTGGCCGGCCAACAGGGTGTGACGGTGATGCGGGGGCGGGGGTATTTCGAGAGTTCGGAGCGGCTGCGCATCGAGACCGGCGAAGGGCAGAGATATCTCGCCTTCGAGAAGGCCATCATCGCGGTCGGTTCGGAGGCTCTGGTGCCGAAGGCCTTCGACCTTGGCAATCCGCGGGTGATGACGTCGCGGGAAGCGCTGCACCTCGGGGAGGTTCCCGAGCGTCTCCTCGTCATCGGGGGCGGTTACATCGGGATGGAACTCGGCACGGTCTATGCCCGCCTCGGCAGCGAGGTGGTGGTGGCGGAGGCGCTGGAATCGATCCTGACCGGCGCGGATGCCGATCTCGTGCGTCCGGTTCGGAAGGCGGCCGAAGCCGCTTTCCGGGAAATCCGGACCGGCGCGGAGGTGGTGCGGATGGCGACGAGCGGGAAGCAGATCGAGGTCACCATCAAACCGAAAGAGGGAGAGCAATCCACCGGGAAATACGATCGTGTTCTGGTGGCCGCCGGCCGCCGGCCGCATACGGACCACCTTGGCCTCGAAAACACCAAAGTCCGCACCGACGAAAAGGGGTTCATCGAGGTCGACGAACAGCAGCGGAGCGCAGACCCGGCAATCTGCGCGATCGGCGATGTGGTGGGCGAGCCGATGCTGGCGCACAAGGCGACGCGGGAGGGTCTCATCGCGGTGGAGACCGTTGCCGGAGAGCGGCTCCTTCCGAACGGCGCCCTCCTGGTGCCGGCGGTGGTCTACACCGACCCCGAACTGGCGTGGGTCGGCCTGACCGAGGAACAGGCGAAGGAAGAGGGCCGCGAAGTCAGGATTGCGAAAACGCCATGGAGCGCCTCGGGGCGCGCCCACACCCTCGACCGAACCGACGGCCTGACCAAATTCGTCGTCGATCCCGAAACGGAGCGCCTCATGGGAGTGGGGATCGTCGGCCACAATGCCGGGGACCTCATCAGCGAAGGGGTGCTCGCGATCGAGATGGGCGCCACGGCGTACGACATCGCGGCCAGCATCCATCCCCATCCGACGCTTTCGGAGACTCTCATGGAGACGGCGGGAAAGGTGTGAGGAGCCGGGAAATGGGGGGCAGGGAAACCGCACAACGACATAGGTCTGGCACCGGCTACCGGCGGCGCACCTTCGACTGCTGGTTATGGGTTG
>CAYPUM010000135.1:0-8619 GCA_964413545.1 uncultured Roseibacillus sp.
CCGATCCCCTTCGACAACATGATCTACGTGGGCGACGGGCCGACCGACGTGCCGTGCTTCACGGTGATGAAGAAGAACGGGGGGCACGCCATCGCGGTTTACAACCCGAGCGACGCGGAGGGGCTGAGCTTCCGGAAGTGTTACCAGCTCTGCACGCACGCCGGACGGGTGCGGCATATCGCCCCGGCGGACTACCGCAAGGGGGGACACCTCCGGAACCTGCTCGAAGAGATGGCGCGGGAAGCCGCGGACCGCATCCTCGAACGGCGCAAGGAAGAGCGGAATGAAGGCACGGTCGCGGCGCCCGAATTTTGAGTCGGCATGAGGGAATCACGGCGATATCACTTTGTGGGGATCTGCGGCACCGCGATGGGCTCGGTGGCGGTGGCGATGCGGCGCCGGGGGATGCGGGTGACGGGCTCGGACGGGCAGATGTACCCCCCGATGCCGGGCTTCCTGCGGGACAACGGGATCGAAGTGCGGTGCGGGTATTGCGCCGGGAACATCCCGGAGGACGCGGAGGTCATCGTGATCGGCAACGCCCTGAGCCGGGGCAACGAGGAGGTCGAGGAGGTTCTGAACCGGAAGCTGCTCTACCAGTCCCTGCCGGAGGTTCTGAAGGAGCAGTTTCTTCGGGGCCGGCGGAACTATGTGGTGGCGGGCACGCACGGCAAGACGACGACCAGCGCCATGCTGGCGTGGGTGATGCGTTCGGCGGGGCGCGATCCCAGCTTCATGATCGGCGGGTTGCCGGTGAACCTCGGGCGTGGGGCGCACTTCACGGATTCCGGGGAGGTGGTCTTGGAAGGGGACGAGTATGACACGGCGTTTTTCGACAAGCGCTCGAAGTTTCTGCACTATCTGCCGGAGGTGGTGACGATCAACAACATCGAGTTTGATCATGCGGACATCTACGCCTCGCTCGATGAGATCAAGCTGACATTCCGGCGGCTGCTGAACCTCGTTCCGGCGCGGGGGCTGGCGCTGGTGAACGGGGATGATGCGGCTTGTCTGGAGGTGACGGAAGGAGCGCCGTGTCCGGTGTGCCGGGTCGGGCTGGGGCCGGAATGTGAGCGGCGGATCACCGGGATGGATCTTCGTCCCGACGGGAGCGCCTTCCGGCTCGACGGCGAGCGGTATTTCATCCCGATGGCGGGGGAGTTCAACGTGCGCAACGCCGCGATGGCGGCGGCGGTGGCGCGTTTTGCAGGAGTGAGTTCCGACGAGATCCGGCAAGCCTTCGAGCGGTTCGAGGGAGTGGCGCGCCGGCAGGAACTCCGCGGGGAGGCCGGCGGCGTGAAGGTGATCGATGATTTCGCCCACCATCCGACCGCGATTGCACAGGCGATCGACGGGCTGCGGCAGAGATATCCGGGGTCGCGTCTCTGGGTGGTCTTCGAACCCCGCTCGAATACCACACGGCGCAACATCTTCCAAAAGGAGCTGGCGGAGGCCCTGGCGCGGGCCGACTGTGCCGTGATCCCGGCAGTGCCGGACCCCGAGAAGGTGCCTGCGGATGAACGGCTCGATCCGGTCCGGCTGGTTCACGACATCGACGCCCGGGGGGGCCATGGGCGCCATTTCGGGACGGTCGGGGAGATCGCGGACCATCTGGCGGCGCGGCTGCGGGAGGGGGACGTGGCGGCGGTCCTGAGCAACGGCGGATTCGAGGGGCTTCACGGCCTGCTCCTCGAGCGGCTGGCGGCGAGGCAGGATTCCTTGAAGACCGGAATTCGTCGCAAATGAGTCAAGTTTTCCGGCAGCAAGGTTGCCCTGCCTGATGCAGGGTGCAAGATTCAGGATGCAGTCCCGTGTGCCCTGCATCCTGCATCATGGTCCGAGGCTTGCCTCGCTAGTGGCCCGTCAAGATTGATCTGACGAACCACTAGTCGGCCTGTGATTTTCGGCCGGCGAGGCGGGTATTGAGGCGGACCGAGTGGCGCACGGCGCGCATTTGACCGACGAGGGCGCGGTGGGGCCGGAGGATGTGTTCCAGTTCCTTGCGGTCCTTGTTGAGGGTGAGATAGCGGCCGATATCCCGGAAGAGGGAGGACATTTCGGACTCCAGAATACCAAGCTCGGCCCGGGACTGGGAGAGTTCGCGATTGACCTTGCCGACGTTCTGGTAAGCGCCGAAGGCTTCCTCACGCATTTCCGAGCGGCGCTTCTCGATGCGGTCGTTGAGGTCCTCGATTCGTTTGTCGAGTTCGGCGATGCGGGTGGCGAGTTCGTCCCGTTGGAGGCGGAGCTGGCGGAAGGTGCTTTTCAACTCGTCGAGTTCGCGGTGGGAATCGGCGATGGTTTGGGGATCGGCGCCTTCGTTGCCAAGGACTTCGAGCTTCGCCTTGACCCCGTCATGGCGGCGTTTGATGAATTTGGCCTGCTGGAGGATGGCATCCCGTTCCTCGTTGAGTTCCTCGGATTTTTCGATGAGGGACTCGCGTTCGAGGACGAAGTCCTCCGTCCCTTCGACGACTCTCTTGAGGAGGGAGGAGCGGAATTCGTGGGACTGCTGGAGGATGGACTTGGCCTCCTTGACGCGTTCGGCGAGTTCGGCGGACTCCTTTGTGATGCGGCGCAGGTTCCAGTATTCGACGGAGAGGTTGTCGACGCCTTCGAGTTCCTCCCAAACGAGGCGGCCAAGCACCTCCTCGGCTTCGCTGAGGAGGTGCAGTTCGGCCGCGGCGTTGGAGGCGTAGCGGCCGCGCAAGGTGAGCCCGAACGCCTGTCCGAGGCGGGCGACGTAGTACCGGAAGGGCGTCATGCCGAGGGGCTCCACATGCTGCGAGTGGCCGCCCCCGGATGCAACGACTTATTTGCCGAGGTCCTTCTGGAGGTTGCTGATGACGGAGAAGTCCTCGAGGGTGGTGATGTTGCCGGTGATCTGGCCGGTGGCGACGAGTTCCTTGAGGAGACGCCGCATGATTTTGCCGGACCGGGTCTTCGGCAATCCCGGGGCGAAGTTGATATCGTCGGGACGGGCGATGGGGCCGATGAGATTTCCGACGTGTTTGCGCAGTTCCTTGCTGAGTTCATCGCTGGTGTCGAAGCCTTCCTTGAGAGTGACGAAGGCGACGACGGCCTGGCCTTTCATGTCGTCGGGGCGGCCGATGACGGCGGCTTCGGCGACGGCGGGATGGGAGACCAGGGCGCCCTCGATTTCGGCGGTTCCGAGGCGGTGGCCGGAGACATTGAGGACGTCGTCGATGCGTCCGGTGATCCAGAAATTTCCGGCCTTGTCACGGCGGGCGCCGTCGCCCGCGGCGTACATGGTTTTGAACTCGCTCCAGTATTGGCTGCGGTAGCGTTTCTTGTCGCCGTAGATGGTGCGCAGCATGGACGGCCATGGTTTGCGGATGACGAGGCGTCCGGACTCGTCCGGTTTGCATTCCTGGCCGGTCTCGTCGACGATGGCGGCATCCACCCCGAAGAACGGCTGGGTGGCGCTGCCCGGCACGGTGGGGGTGCACCCCGGGAGGGGGGTGATCATGATGGCGCCGGTTTCGGTTTGCCACCAGGTATCGACGATCGGGCAGCGGCCCCCGCCGATATGCTCGCGGTACCAGAGCCAGACGTCGGGGTTGATGGGTTCGCCGACCGTTCCGAGGAGGCGGAGCGAAGAGAGGTCGTGGGGTTTGATGAATTGATCTCCGGCCTTGATGAAGGCGCGGATGGCGGTGGGGGCGGTGTAGAAGATGGTGACGCCGTATTCCTCGACCATCTGCCAGAAGCGGCCGAAGTCGGGGTGGTTGGGGGCGCCTTCGTAGAGCACCTGGGTGGCCCCGTTGGCGAGGGGGCCGTAGACGATGTAGGAGTGTCCGGTGATCCAGCCGACATCGGCGGTGCACCAATAGACGTCATCGTCGCGGATATCGAAGACGTATTTGGTCGTGGAGTAGGTTCCGGTGAGGTATCCGCCGGAGGTGTGGAGGATGCCCTTCGGCTTGCCGGTGGAGCCGGAAGTGTAAAGGATGAAGAGCGGGTGTTCGCTGTCGAAGCCCTTGGGGTCATGGACGGCGGAGGCCTTGGCGCACTCGTCGTGCCACCAGACGTCGCGGCCTCGCTTCATGTTGACGTCCTGGCCGGTGCGTTTGGCGACGATGACCTTGCTGATGCCGGAGTATTTTTCGAGGGCGCTGTCGACGTTGTCCTTGAGGGCGACGGTTTTTCCCCGGCGCCAGCCGCCGTCGGCGGTGATGATGGTGGTGGTGCCGGAATCCTCGAGGCGATCGACGATGGCGTCGACGGCGAAGCCGCCGAAGACAACCGAGTGGACGGCGCCGATGCGGGCGCAGGCCAGCATGGCGATGACGGCCTCGGGGATCATGGGCATGTAGACGAGGACGCGGTCCCTTGGCTTCACGCCGTTGGCGAGGAGGACGTTGGCGAAGCGGCTGACTTCGCGCTTCAACTCGCCGTAGGTGATGACGCGGCGATCGCCGGGTTCACCCTCGAAGATGATGGCGGCCTTGTTTTTGCGGGGGCCGTCGGCGTGGCGATCGACGCAATTTTCGCAGACGTTGATTTTGCCGTCGACGAACCATTTGGCGAAGGGGAGGTCCCACTCGAGGACCTTGGACCACGGTTTCTGCCATGTGAGTTCCTTGGCCTCGCGCGCCCAGAAGACGGAGGGTTTTTCGATGGATTCCTTGTACATGCGGCGGTATTCCGCCATGCTTGAAATGCGTGCCTGCTTTGAGAACTCCTTGGAGGGTTTGAAGACTTGTTCCTCTTTTTTGGGCGTCTTGGTCTTGCTCATAGTGAATCGGGATCAGTGCCGGGGGGGTCTTTAGCGGACACTGCGCCGGGTGGCAAGCGACAGGTCAGGAATCGGCGGTGAGGATGAGAAAACCTCAGGATTTGCGATACAATTCACAAGCCACGAAGAGGAACGCGGATGGCGGGCGTCTTCCACCGGGGCACGATCCGGGACCATGTTTCAGGTTTCGGGTTTCAGACCGCGCGCCGGGTCCCGGGGCGGCTGGGTGAGGCGCTCCATGTCGGGGGGATCGAGCAGGCGCCAACGTCCCGGGGGGAGGTTCGGGTCAGTGAAGGCGCCGATGCGGGTGCGGACGAGTTTCGAGACGCGATGGCCGAGGGCTTGGAACATGTGGCGGATCTGACGTTTTTGGCCCGTGTCGAGAGTAATGGAGAGGCGTCGGGGTGACAGCCTGCGGACGGCCTTGGCGCGGGCGCGGCCGTTGGGGGTGTGGACTCCGGCGAGCAGTTGGTCGAGGATTTCGTTTTCGAAGGCGGTTGCGAGTGTGACGCGGTATTCTTTCTCCGTTTTTTGGCCGGGGTGGGTAAGGCGGTTGGCGAGGGCGCCGTCGTTGGTGAGGACGAGGAGGCCTTCGGAGTCCCGGTCGAGCCGGCCGACGTGGTTGAGGTGGCCGAATTTGGCGGGGAGCGCCTTGTAGATGGTGGGACGGCCGAGTTCGTCCCTTTTCGAGCACACGAGGCCGCGGGGTTTGTTGAGGACGATCGAGATGGCGGTCATGGGGGTGACGCGGCGTCCTTCGACCCGGACGAGGTCGTTATTTGCAATGCGGACGGCGGGATTGGTGCAGGGATGGCCGTTGACGGTCACCCCGCCGGCTTGGATGAGGGCGTCACAAGCACGGCGCGAAGCCACTCCGCAGGATGCGAGGAACTTGTTGAGGCGGGTGCCCTTGGGGTCCATGGCACCGGAGTCCTTGAATGAGAACCGAAAGGGGTTGCGAACGGGTCAAGTTTTGCGAGTTGCGGGTTCGGCGAACGGTGAGGGGACGACTGCGGATGACGGGGGAGGTGCGTTTTACGCCATCGTCCGCCGGAATCGTCAACCGGTCCGGGGCGCCGCCTCGCTAATCCTCGCCCTTGGTTTTGGGGAGGCCGATGGGGCTCTGGCCGTCCTTCCACTGGCCGCGTGCCTTGAGGACCTTGACGCGTTCGAAGCGCTTCATGACGGAGCGTTTTCCGGTGGCGCCGCCACTTGCTTTCAGGCTGTTGTGCTTGGACATGGCTCGCGTCCCTTGTTGATCGGGGGGGGCGGGAGGCTAGGGGGGTTTGGTGTGCTTGGCAAGGTGATTCTCGGGTCAGATCATGCCGAGTTTCATTTTTCCCTCTTCGGAGATCATGTCCTGGTTCCATGGCGGATCCCAGACGAGTTCGACTCGGGCGTCGTCGATTTGATCGATGGTCATGAGGCGGGACTGGGCGTCGGCGGCGATGACGGGGCCCATCCCGCAACCGGGGGCGGTGAGGGTCATTCTCACGTTCACGACGGTTTTGCCGTCGGACTCTTCGAGGGAGCAGTCGTAGACGAGGCCGAGGTTGACGATATCGACGGGGATTTCGGGGTCGTAGACCTGTTTGAGCTGGTGCCAGACATTTTCCTCGAGGGAGGCGTCCTTGAGGTGTTCGGCCTCTTTGGCGGCCTTCTGTTCGGGGCCGGGGTCGATGCCGAGGGCGTCGGCGTTGTTCGAGGAGATGCGGGCCAGTCCGAAGGACGTGGCGACGGTGTAGGAGCCTCCGAGGGTCTGGGTGATGACGACGGGAGTGCCGGCGGGCAGGATGATCGAGTCTCCGGAAGGGATTTGGATGGCGTCCACTTCGCGGGCGAGAGTGATGTCTTCGCTGGTCATGGGTTGTCGCGGGGTGAGAGGTGAGGGCCGGGGGGCCGGGGGGCGGCAAGACGCAAGCATGGAATCGGGGAGGATGCATTTGGAAAATTCGGAAATTGGGATGAAGCTTGTCATGGGGGCGGGCACCGGGATTCAATCGAGGGACGGAAAGGGCGGGGCGCCCGCGGCGATATGTACTTCCTTGGCGTGGACAGCGGGCCGACAGGGACGAGCGCGGTCGTGCTGAACCTTGAGTCGGCGTCGGTGGCGGCCCGATCCCGGCAGGGCCACGAATTGTCAAGGGAGGTGTCCGGCGGCCATTGCGAGCAGGATCCGGTGCTCTGGATTCGGGCGGTGGACCATACCGTGCGGGAATGTCTGGCGCAGTTGGGCGAGGGAAGAACCCGCGTGGCCGGAGTGGGAGTGTCCGGCGAGTCAGGAGCGCTGGTGGTGCTGGACGCGGGCAACCGGATCGTGCGGCCGGCGAAGTTGCGGGGGGACCGGTCCGCGGCGAGGCAGGGGGAGGAGATCAGCCGGGCGTTCGGGGGGGCACCGGGTTTGATTGAACTCACCGGGAATCCGCTGGGCGCTTCGAGTCTGGCGGCGCGGATGCAGTGGCTGCGGCAGAGTGAGCCGTATCACTACCGGGAGGTGGCTTCGGTTCTGACGCTGCATGATTTTGTGAACTACTGGATGGCGGGGGTGAAACGGACCGAATTTGGAGAAGCTTCGCACACTGGTTTGTTGGACGTCCGTGATCGTGAATGGTGTCGGGAGCTGGTGGAATTTGTTGATCCGGCGTTGGGAGAGATGCTTCCACCGATTGGTTCGTCCCGGGAACCGCTGGGGGTTCTGCGGGGGGAATTGGCGCGGGCTTGGGGCTTGGGGGAGGGTGTGCTTGTGAGCGCCGGGGGGCCGCGCGAGGCCATGGCGGCGTTGGGCGCGGGGGTGGCGTTGGACGGGATGGTGCTGGTGGAGACGGGGCCTGCCGGAATGATTTGCGGGATCAGGGGCGAGGCGGCGATCGACTCGCGCGGCGAGCTGGAGACGTGTTGCGACGTGACCGATCGCTGGCTGCCGATGGCGCGGAGGGAGGCGGCGGCATTGTGTGCGGGACAGGTGGGGCGGCATTACGGATGGGGCGAGGCGGAGGTGGAAGCGGCATTGGGGGCGACGAAGCCCGGGGCTCAGGGATTGCGGATGCTGCCGGCCATGAGCGGGGATTTTTCGGTTGGGGTTCGGGACGGCCGGGGCGTTCTGATGGGGATGGAGGCATCGAATCTGAGCGCTTCGAACGTGACGCGGGCGGCGTTCGAGGCGCTGGCACTGGAATTCGGGCGGGCGTTGGGGCGCATGCGCGAGCTGGGGTTGGCGCCGGCCGAGGTGCGGCTGGCCGGGAAGAACGGGGGGGGACCGGGGTGGAGGCAATTGTTGGCGGACGTCTTCGGGGTTCCGGTCCGGCGAGCGCCGGGGGAGGCTGACGCGGCGTTCGGGGCGGCGTTGCAGGCCGCGGTGACGTTCTTCAGCCAGAGCGGGGAGGATCTGACATTTGCGGAGATCGCGAATTACGTCGATCACGCGGAGGGTTGCGGGGTTGGCGAGCCGGATGCGGAGCGGCATGCTTTTTATCGCGAGATGCTGGAGCGCCACGACGCGCTCGGCGAACTGTTCCGGGGTGGCGAGCCATGAGAGGAACCTATCCACGGGGGGTCCTGCCGCGGGGAGGCGAAATCCTGGGTCCGGAGAGTGCCGGCGACGGGGTGGGCGTCCGGGAATGATGGCGAGGGTGTCGAAGGAACTCGAGATTCGGGACAGCCGAAAGGCGCGCTTCCTCGGGACCGTGGGAGGGTGGTTGGGGCGGGTGTTGTCGTGGACCTTGCGCATCGAAGTGCAGGACCGTTGCGGGGTGACAGACCGGGCGGAGTTGCAGCGGCCGCTGATCTGGTGTCTTTGGCACAACCGGGTTTTGGGCATGGCGGTGACGCGGCGGCGGTATTTCGGTTGGCGGGAGGGGGTG